>DATFVJ010000018.1:0-10015 GCA_035260365.1 Streptosporangiaceae bacterium | reverse complement strand
GGAGGGGCCGCGGAAGGCGATCCGGTACCAGGCGCCGGGCCAGTCGCGGTCTTCGAGCTCCGCCTGCGCCACGGCGGTGCCGAAGGTGACGTCCCACAGTCCCGGGGCCTGCGCGAGGTACGCCTCGCCGCGGGCCAGGTTGCGCAGAAACGCGCGCTGCGCCGCGGTACGGCTGACGTCGTCGATCGTCGCGTAGGTCAGCGACCAGTCCACCGAGAGGCCGAGCCGGCGCCAGACCTCCTCGAACGCCTGCTCGTCGGCCGCGGTCAGCTCACCGCACAGCTCGATGAACGCGCGCCGCGATATGGGCACCGGCCGCGCGGGGTCCGGCACCCGGGCCCCGCCGCCCGCTGCGCGCCCTGCGCCCATCGGGCTGCGTGGGCCGTCCGCGGGCTGGTACGGCAGCGACGGGTCGCACCTGACCCCGAAGTGGTTCTGCACCCGGCGTTCGGTCGGCAGGCCGTTGTCGTCCCAGCCCATCGGGTAGAAAACGGCCTTGCCCCGCATCCGGTGGAAACGGGCGACGAGGTCGGTGTGGGTGAAGGAGAACGCGCTCCCGACGTGCAAAACGCCGCTGACCGTGGGTGGCGGCGTGTCGATCGAGTACACCAGGTCCCTGGTGGCGGTGCGGTCGAACCGGTATGTCCCCCGCTCTTCCCAGCGGCGTACCCAGGTGTCCTCCAGGCCGTCGAGGGAAGGCCGGTCGGGAGGTGCTGGCCGGGCGATACGACTCCCCGCAACCCCCGCGGGAGTTGGACGGCTGCTGGTCATGCGGGCATGCTAGTGCGCGCGGTGTAGCCAGCCCATGCAATTATCGGTGGCACCTGAGGATCGAGGAGACGCGAGATGGCACAGAAGCACGGGGACATTCGCACCCGGATCGCCGGCGGGCTCGCCGCGGCGGCCGCGGGTTTCGTGACGCGAAAGGTGATCACCTTCGCGTGGACGCGAATCACCGGCAAGGTGCCGCCGGACGATCCACAGGACCCGCAGGTGGCCGTGACCGAGGCGATCGGTTTCGCGGTTGTCATGGGCGTCGGCCTTGAGGTCGCGCGGCTGCTGGCGACCCGGGCCACGGTGAAGCGGCTCGCGGCTCACCCGGCGGAACCCGCCGACTAGCGCGCGGCACGGTCCGCTGCCCTCAGGCCGCGCACTCTCTGCACACCGGCTGACCGTTGCGCTCCTCGGCGAGCTGGCTCCGGTGGTGCACGAGAAAGCAGCGCGAGCAGGTGAACTCGTCCGCCTGACGCGGGATCACCCGAAACGAGAGTTCCTCGTTCGACAGATCAGCACCAGGCAGCTCAAGTCCCTCGGCTACCTCATCGGGGTCAATATCGATCGTTCCAGACGCCTTGTCCATCCGGCGCGCCTGCAGTTCCTGCAGGCTGTCCTCGGTCAGGTCGTCGTCGGTCTTACGTGGGCTGTCGTAGTCGGTGGCCATCTAGCCATCCCCCTCCTTCGTGTGCGCCTCGTCGCGCGGGTGTAACGCTCGGGAAGCCGCGGTTGTGCCCGATTCCGGCGGGGAATTCTGTCACGTCGGTGCGCCGAGCACACGTAACGTAAGGCACAACCTGGCGGAGTGACTGTTTTCGCAGGTCACGAACGCACTCGTGGCCTTGCCGAGCGTGGCGGAACATGCCGGAACCTGCCGCGGCGCCGGCCAGGCCGTAGCCGCGGCCGGGCACCCGGTCTCGCGGCGCCCGGTCCCGCGGCCGAGCGCGCGGCCCAGCTCACGACGTAACGCGCTGTGCTGCCTCGGAAACGGCCTCATGTTTACCCATCTGGACTGAAGCGAGCGCACAGTGTACACGCTCACGGAACTTCTCACGGTTTTTCATCATTTACAGCGAAGGTTTCGTATGGTACGAACGCCGCCCTCATCACGAAGCGCAGTGTGACCCGGGAGAGATACCCCGCATGCCAGGCGCCACCCCGCTACTCGCGGCCGATCCTGGCCGCATCGGCCGTTACCAGCTCACCGGCCGGCTGAATGGCCGCCTGAGCAGCCGCGCCGACGATGGCAGGCGGCCGGGCGGCGGGCTGGCAGGCGGGCCAGGGCGGGACGGCGCCGCGCCCTTCGTCGTCTATCTCGGCCGCGCGGCCGACGGTGAGCCGGTGACCGTCACCCTTCTCCAGCCGGTGGGTGCCGACGACACCGCGGCGCGTGACCGTTTCATGGCGGAGGCGAATGCGGCGCGCGAGGTCGCGCCGTTCTGCGTGGCCCGGATGCTCGACGCCGGCTTCTACGGCGACTTCCCCTACCTGGTCGGCGAGCACATCCCAGGGCCGTCCCTGGCCGAGGTCATCGCCGGTCAGGGGCCGCTGGACGAGGACGTGCTACGCGCCGTCGCCATCGGAGCGGCCACCGGGCTGGCCGCGATCCATCAGGCGGGCCTCGTGCACGGCCATTTCGGACCGGGCCAGCTTGTGGTCGGCCCGGACGGCCCGCGAGTGGTGCATTCGGGGGTCACTCCCCCGTACGGGCACGCCACGCCGGCCGCGGACGTACTTTCCTGGGCGCGTGCCATGCTGTTCGCCGCCACAGGAAAGCCGCGTCCCGACCTGATCGCGCCCGGACCAGCCGATCTGCGGCTGCTGCAGTCGCCGATCCGCCAGTTGGTCATCGAATGCGCGGCACACGACCCGGCCGCGAGGCCGGCGGCCAAGGTGATCGTGACCCGGTTGCTTGGTCACGATCAGCCGCCCGCCGGGATCCTTGCCGCAGGTTCGCGGACCGCCAGCCCGGCGCACATACCCGTGCGAGATCCGTTGGTGGGCGAGGACCGCGCCGTCCGCGCGACCGGCCAAGCGCCAGCCCCGCACCATGTCCGGTCCGCGGGCCGGACGACCGCGACCGTCGCGGTCGTGATCGCCGCGGCCGCGATCGCGGCGGTCATCGCGGTCGTCACGCTGCGCCATCACGGCAACGCGCAAGGCGCCGAGGGCACGCGGCCGACCTCCAGCTTGCACCTGGCCACGCCGACCACGGCCGCGCCGCCGTCGCCCGGCGCCGCGATATCCATCCCTGGTTCGCTGAGCGGCACCTGGGCCGGCCAGGTCCAGCAGGACAATCCGCCGTTGAGCTTCGCCGCGCAGGTACAGCTGAGCACCGGCGCGCGGGCCGGAGCGGTTTCCTATCCGTCGTTCCGCTGCTCCGGGGTGCTCACCCTGACCAGTCAGGCCAACGCGAGTTTCGTGTTCAGGCAGGGGATCGTGTCCGGCCAGCAGACCTGCGGGCCGGGCACCGTCACCCTGACCAAGAACGGCAGCGCGCTCAGCTTCGCATTCGCCCCCGCGGCACCCGGCGGCCCGGATATCTACGGCACGCTGTCCCGCAGGTGACCGCGTCCCGCAGGTGATGGCGGTCACGCGGGACTACGCGCCCGTCCCCGCCGTGGTACCACCCGCGGCGCCACCCGCGGGGACGCTGCCCCCGGCGCGGGTCACCGCGGCGATGCCGTCGTCCACGTGCGGCCCGCTGCCCGCGGCGATCGGCTCGGTGGCGGCCAGGGGCGGCTCCGCGGGCCCGGCCTTCATGCGCACCGTGATCTCAAGGCCCCCACCGGGCCGCGGCACCGCGTTGATCGCCCCGGCGTGCGCGCGTACCACCGATGCCGCGATCGACAGGCCGAGGCCCGCGCCGCGGTCCGACCCGACCCGGTCCTCGGCCAGGCGGCGGAACGGCTCGAACAGGCGCGGGATGTCGTACGGCGCCACCGTGGGCCCGGTGTTGGCCACGTAGACGAACGATCCCCCGTCGTGACGCCACGTGCGCAGCCATACCGTGCCGCCGTCGCAGTTGTACTTGACCGCGTTGTCGAGCAGGTTGTGCACGAGATGCTCGAGCAGCACCGGTTCGCCCGCGGTCGGGGCCGGCGCCAGTTCCTCGTCCAGGGTGAGCCCGGCCGCGGCGAGCGCCGGGCGGACCGTGGCGAGCGCGGAATGCGCCACGTCGCTCAGGTCCACCGACGTCCGCGCGTCGAGCCCGCGCTCGCTGCGCGCGAGCAGCAGCAGGCCGTCGATGAGGCGCTGGTGCCTGGCGTTGGTGGCGAGCAGCGTGCGGCCGAGAACCTTCAGGTCCTCAGATGCCTGCGGGTCGGCGAGTGCGACCTCGAGCAGGGTCCGGTTGATCGTGAGTGGTGTGCGCAGCTCGTGCGATGCGTTGGCGACGAACCGGCGCTGGCTGTCGAAGGCGCGCGCCAGGCGCTCGAGCATCGCGTCGAAGGTGTCCGCCAGTTCCTTGATCTCATCCTCCGGGCCCTCAAGCGCGATCCGCTGGTGCAGCGTGCTCTCCGACAGCCGCCTGGCCGTGGCGGTGACCCGCTGCAGCGGCGCGAGCGCGCGCCCGGCCACCACGTAGCCGACGACGATGGCGACCACGCCGATCGCGGCCAGCGCGATGATCGACTGAGCGAGCAGCCGGTGCATGACCGAGTCGATGAACGTCGCGCGGTCCGACTCAGGCACCTCACCGAAGGGCCCGACGACCATCACGTTGCTCATGATGCTGCGCACGAGCAGGTAGGTCACCACGAGCAGCACCACTCCGGCGACGTAGAACATGGCACCGTAGAGCAGCGTGAGCCTGGCGCGCACGCTGATCCGGTGGACCGGGGGTCCGCCGCGGCGAGACGGCCAGCTCACAGCCGGTACCCGGCGCCAGGAACCGTTTCGATGACGGGTGGGTCACCGAGCTTCCTGCGCAGCGTCATGATCGTCACCCGTACCACGTTCGTGAACGGGTCGATGTACTCGTCCCATGCCTTTTCCAGCAGGTACTCCGCGCTGACCACCGTTCCCTGCGCCCGCATCAGCACCTCGAGCACGGCGAACTCCTTGTTGGTGAGCACGACGGCCTGGCCGTCCCTGGTCACCTCGCGGCGGTTCGGGTCGAGCCTGACGCCGGCCTGCTCGAGCACCGGCGGCAGCGGCGGTGAGGACCGCCGGCCAAGTGCCCGCACCCGCGCCATGAGCTCCGCGAAGGCGAACGGCTTGGCGAGGTAGTCGTCGGCGCCGATCGCCAGCCCCGTCACCTTGTCGTCGAGTTCACCGGCGGCGGTCAGCATGAGAATCCTGGCCGTGCTGCCGCTCGCGACGAGTTGCCTGCAGACCTCGTCACCGTGGATCTGCGGGATGTCCCGGTCGAGCACCACCACGTCGTAGTCGTTGACGCTGGTCCGCTCCAGCGCGCCCGCGCCGTCGTAGGCCACGTCCACGGCGATGGCACCGCGCCGCAGGCCCATGGCGATGGCGTCCGCCAGCACCTGCTCGTCTTCCACAATGAGTACCCGCAACGTGTTCTCCTCGCCGCATCCTCCGGTGCCGCATCTGCCGCGGCGCATCCTGCGGTGCCGCAACCCCTCCGGTGCGCTGGGCCGGTATCTACAGTTATCCCCCAACGGCCGTAAGCACCAGGTAAGCGCCGGGTAAGCACCTGCGCCGCACGCTGCTGCACCATCTCCATCATCGGTGCTCGCGGCGGGTACCGCGTTTACCGATCATGGCGCGCTGGGTAGGACGAACGCCACGTGGCGGCGTGCGCCCGCCGCTCCCCCGCTCCAGCCTGGAAGGGACCCATGGGCGAATTCGCGGCAGTGCTCAGGAGGCGGCTCGAAGACGAGTACGCGTCGCTGGACGCGGCCAGGTCGGCCGACGACGACAATCTCAGCGAAGCCCTGCTCGCCGAGATCGAGAATTTGCGGCGGATCGCCGCCGACCACGGAGTCCCGCTGCCGGTCGCGCGACAGCCGCTCAGCCGTCCCGTTCCGGATCAAGGGTCACGAGCAGATCGTGCAGCTCGGTGAACAGCCCGGGTCCGGCGGCCAGGGTGAGATCGGGCCCGGCCGGCTTCCCGCGCAGCCCGGCCACGCTGGCCCCCGCCTCCTCGGCGATCAGGCCGCCCGCGGCCCGGTCCCAGTAGTTGATGCCGCGCTCGTAGTACGCGTCGACCCGGCCCGCCGCGAGCGCGCACAGGTCCACCGCACATGATCCGCCGCGCCGGATGTCGCGGACCCGGGGCAGCACGGCCGCCACCACCTCACCCTGCACGGCCCGGCGCGCCGCCGCGTAACCGAAGCCCGTTGCCACCAGCGCCTGGGCGAGCGGCACGCCGGACGCGCAACGCAGCGGCAGCGCGTAGCCAGGCTCGGCCGCCCGGCGCAGGAACGCGCCGCCGCCGCGGACCGCGGTGAACAGTTCGCCGCGCTGCGGTACACCGACGGCGCCCGCCACGATCTCACCCGCGTGCTCGGCGGCGATGCTGACCGCCCAGTCCGGCAACCCGTAGAGGTAGTTGACCGTCCCGTCGATCGGATCGATGATCCAGCGCACCTGCGTGCCGTCAGCCGCCCGGGCCGCGCCGCCCGCCCCATCCGTTGCGGCCGCTGCCCGCTGCGCGCCGCCCTCTTCGCCGAGAAACGCGTCACCCGGCCGGGCGGCGCGGATCTCGGCGATGATGAGCTTCTCCGATGCGCGGTCCATCTCGGTGACGACGTCGGTGGGGCTCGATTTGGTGCCGACCACGTCCGGCCGGCCCGGCCCGCGCCCCTCGGTCAGCATCCGGCCCGCGGCCACGGCGGCCCGCACGGCAAGATCGAGCAGCTCGGCGGGCTCAGCGGCCGTCATCGACCCTGGCCGGCCGTTGACGCGGGCGCGCCGGGCGTGCCGCCTGGCCTGGCATGGGCGCAGCACTGCGCGGGGCAGTAGTCCGGGCTCGGGCCGAGAGCGCCGAGCGCGGGCCGCTGCGGGCCGGCCCGCCCCGGCAGCCGGCCCTCCGGAGACGTTTCGAGCCGTTCGGCCACGAGTTCGCGCACCATCGCCACGAATCGCGGGTGCGTCCCCGGGGTGGCTGCCCGCGCGACCGTGATGCCGAGCCGCTGCGCCGCACGCACCGCCTCGACGTCCAGGTCGTATCTGACTTCCATGTGGTCGGAGACGAAACCGGCAGGCACGAGCACCGCCGCGGGCGCCGCGCCGCCGCGGGCGCCGGCGATCTCGGCCAGGTAGTCGCGCACGTCTGGCTCGAGCCAGCGCTGCGACGGTGGGCCGCTGCGGCTCTGGTACACCAGCCGCCACGGGTGTGAGCCGCCGTCCACCCGCTCGCTCACCAGGCGCGCCACCTCGGTGAGCTGCGCGACGTACGCGCCGCCGTCCGGTCCGCTCGTGGCCGCCATCGCCGCGGGCACACTGTGCGCGGTGAAAAGCAGATGAGCATGATCCCTAACGGTGGCCGGCAGTGTCGCGAGTGCCGACCGCGTGTGCTCGGCAAGTGGCTCGACGAAACCCGGGTGATTGAAGTACGGCCGGATCTTGTCGATCCGCGGCGCACCCGGGCCGGCCAGCTCGCGGGCCCGTTCGATGTCGTCGAGATACTGCCGGCAGCTCGAGTACGAGCTGTACGCGGAGGTGACGAAGGCCACGGCGCGGCGCACGCCGTCGCGCGCGAGCTGGCGGACCGTGTCGGGCAGGTAGGGACGCCAGTTCCGGTTACCCCAGTAGACGGGCAGGTCGAGGCCGCTTTCCGCGAAGCTGGCCTCGATGGCGGCGATCAGCTCGCGGCACTGCTGGTTGATGGGGCTGACCCCGCCGAAGAGCTGGTAATGCTCGCCCACCTCGGCCAGCCGCGCCCGCGGGACGCCGCGCCCGCGGGTCACGTTCTCGAGGAACGGGATCACGTCGTCCGGGCCGTCGGGGCCGCCGAACGAGACGAGCAGCAACGCGTCGTAGCCGGCCGCGCTCGGCTCGCTGCATGGCATGTTCGCCATCCAATCAGACCGCGCGCGGTGGCCTCGACGCGCGGCACCCCGGCCCGGCCCGCGCTACGGGGGTCGCGCCCCGGGCAATACCGTAGTTCCGCCCGGTCCGGCTCGCCCGGATGAGATACGGTATTGCCGCTCTTGTACCTGACGGCGGGGCGCGCGGTAGAGGGGACGGTGACAACGTGACGGCGCGGGGCAGCCATCCCTACGACCCGGCGCGCGGCGAGCCGCCCTCTCGGCCGGGCTCAGGGGAATCGCCGGGCATCGACCCTGGTGGACCGCTGGCGCAAGGTTTCGCGCCGGGCTTCCGGCGGCCCGAGATCGTCTTCGCGCCGGCCCATCCGCAGGTCCGCGACGGCCGCAAGGACGTGGTGTTCGAGATCCGCGAGCTTGCCGACGGCAGGCGGATGCTGCCCGTGTTCACCACGACCGAGCGGCTCGTCACGGCGCTTGGCCCGGAGCAGCCGTGGGCGGCGCTGCCGTTGCGCGCCGCGCAGGCGCTGATGAGCGCCGCGGGCGTGGAGCAGATCGTGCTCGACCCGGCGGCCGAGGCTGACGCCTGGCGGTGGCAGGAAAGCGATCTCGAGGCACTGCGAAGGGGACTGGCATGAGCGGCGGTTTCCAGGTTGTCGTTGCCGATCTGCAGCAAGCGGCGTCGGCGTTCCACGCCGAGGCCAAGACGTTCGCGGCCATCATGCCTGCCACCTGCCCGGCGCTGCCGGACGGCGGGGACGCCGGGTTCGACGGGAGCCTGCGCTCCGTCGTGGACGCGGTGTGCCTCCTGCATCTGCAGATCGCGGGCTCGATCGACAATCACGGCACGAGGCTGCAGACGGCGCACGACAGGTACGGCCGTAACGAGGAGAGCCTGGGCCGGCTCTGCGGCCAGATCACCGACCCGGCGACGATCTGAAGGGAGCGTGCGGGCCCGGTGGGAAGCGGCGCGAAGTCCCCGGCGAAGCTCGCCTCCTTCGCCTGCGACTGGGTGGGCGGCGACATTCACGGGCTGTCGGCCTACGCCGGCACGCTGTACGGCTACGTGCCCGAGATCAGCGATGTCGTCACCGCGCTCGACAAGCAGGTGGGCCAGATCGTCGGCGACGCCGGATGGACGGGTTCGGCGGCCTCGGCTTTCACCAAGAACTGGGAGCAGGACGCCGCGGGGGCCAACGCGCTCGGCGTGGTGATCACATCGGCGGGCGACATCGTCGACCAGCTCGCCGTCGACCTGGCCAAGATCGAGAACGCGCTCGAGCAGGCGGCCGACCTGACCACCGCGCACGGCGTGCCGATCGGCGCGGCCGGGAAGGGCCCGCAGGTCTGCTACGCCGACCAGGCGAAGGAGCAGTGGCGCCTCGGCTACGAGTCGTTCTGGCAACAGTGCATCCAGGCCGCGCAGCAGGCCAGGGTCCAGGCCGCGGGCGCGCTGCAGAAGGTGTACGGCGAGATCGCGCCGCCAGCGCCCGGGCAGCAGGGCGCGACCCCCTCCGACGCCAACACGCTGTCGGACTACCTGCGGGGTTTCTGGGCCCTGCCGACGGAATACAGCAAGTTCGTCAAGAACCAGATTCCTGGCCTGCGCTCCGAGGTCGCCCAGGCCAAAGCCCTCTGGATCGCGGCGCGCGACGCGCGGCCGAGCCCGAGGGAGTCCATGCCCGCCGACGTCAAGCAGGCCCTGCACGACGCGCGAGGTGAGCTGTCGAGCGCCCAGCGCGACCTGCAGCTGGCCAGCAACAACGAGAACGTGGTCAGCAAGGTGCTCGGCGCGCGGCTGTCCGACCTGCCTGGCCTCGGCAGCGTGGCCGACGGGCTCGGTCAGGCGGGCTTCCTCGGCAAGCTGGCGAAGTTCGGCCTTGACTTCCCGGTGATCGACGTCGCCGCGGCTGGGGTCGGCACCGTCCTGAACGCCCAGGACGACATGTCGAAAGGCATCCCCTGGTACGAGGCGTATCCCGGGGAGGCAGCGTCGAACATCGGGGGCATCGCCGCCGGGATCGGCGCCGGATCGCTGGTGACGACCGGTGTCGCGGCGGGCGCGACGGCGCTCGGCATCGCGGGCGCGCCGGTGATCGGTGTCGCCGCGGGTGTCGCGGTCGGCGGTGTCGTCGCCATCGGCGTCGGCGACTTCGGCCACAACCTCATCCAGGAGAACTGGGGTGCGGACTGGCAGCAGCACGGAGCCGTGATGGGCACCCTTGACGGCATCGGTGACAGTGCCGTGAAGACCGGCCAGGACATGGGGCACATGGCGACGGACA
>DATFVJ010000017.1:0-10859 GCA_035260365.1 Streptosporangiaceae bacterium | reverse complement strand
CCGCAGATCATCGGCCGGATGGTGCGCCTGCATCCGCTCGCGATCATCCTCGTCCTCGCCGTCGGCGGCGTGGTGGGTGGTATACCTGGCGCGGTCGTGGCCGTGCCGACCGCCGCGGCGATCACCCGGGCGTGGCCGTTGCTTCGCGACCCGCCGCCCGGCGCGGATCGGGTCGCGCCGGACCCGCCAGACGGTAAGGTCACTGCCGGTAAACCACGGACCCCCCGCAGGTAGCCCGGCATGAGTGCCGCAGTTGTTGCGGCATGAGTGCCCATGGCAATGGCGGGCCGGTCATGAGCCTGGCAACAGGGGCCGAACGGCCCGGCAACAGGGGCCGAACGGGCCCGGCAACAGGGCCGAACGGAGGGTGAGCAGTGAGCGGCAGCGACGTCGATGTGCTGATCGTGCGGCTGGACCCGGACATACCGCTGCCGTCGTACGCTCATCCGGGCGACGCGGGCGCCGACCTGGTGACGGCCGAAGACGTCGAGCTTGGCCCCGGCGAGCGCGCGGTCGTGCCCACCGGGATCGCCGTCGCGCTGCCCCCCGGCTACGCCGCATTCGTGCACCCGCGATCGGGTCTGGCCGCCAGGAACGGTGTCACGGTCGTCAATGCGCCCGGCACCGTAGATGCAGGGTACCGTGGCGAGATAAAGGTGACTCTGCTGAACACCGACACCGCCACGCCGGTACGGTTCCGGCGAGGTGACCGGATCGCCCAGCTGATCATCCAGCAGGTGAGCCGCGCCGCGTTCCACGAGGTGCACAGACTGCCGGGCTCAGCGCGTGGGGACGGCGGGTTCGGGTCCACCGGCGGTCACGCGGCCACCGATGAACGAGCTGGTCAGCCGGGCTAGCGAGCTTGCGCGGCCGTCGGCTTGCCGCGCAGAAGTGACGAACGAGAAGGAGCGTGAGGCGTGTTCCGTCGTCGCCGCGTCGAGGACGTGGCCGAACTGCCGCTGGCGGACGACCAGGACGACTTCGACCCCGGCGACCGAGACGACCAGGACGTCCCCGGCGCCGGCCTCGAAGACGGCCCGGCTGACGCGCGAGCCGCGGCCGGAGCGTCCCGCGCAGGCAGCGCCGGCGCTGGCGAGCCGCGGGGCCCGTGGGACGTGACCGACGTCTACCCGGACCGCGAACGGATCGATCTCGGCAGCCTGCAGGTGCCAGCGGCGCCCGGCCTCGACATCCAGGTGAACTTCACCGGCGATCAGGCACTCGCTGTGATCGTCGCTCGCGGCGACAGCATGCTGCAGCTACAGGCGTTCGCCGCGCCGAAGCGAGCCGGGCTGTGGGATGACATCCGTCTTGAGCTGATCGATGAGCTCAACGCCTCGGGCGGGCACGGCGAGGAGGCGGAAGGCCCGTTCGGCCTGGAGGTCAGGGCGCGGGTGCCCGCGGAGCCAGGAGCCGGGCCTCGCGGCCTGCAGCCGGCGAGATTTCTCGGCGCGGACGGCCCGCGCTGGTTCTTGCGCGGCGTGATCAGCGGGCCCGCGGCCGGTCATCCGGCAAAGGCGAAACTGCTCGAGGACGTCTTCGCCGACACCGTGGTCGTCCGCGGCGAGCACCCGATGCCGCCGCGGGATCTGCTCGAACTGCGCCTGCCCGCCGAGGCACAGCGGGCGCTGGAGGAGGAGATGGCCAGGGCGGCGGACGGCGGCGAGCCGGTGAGCCCGTTCGCCCAGGGCCCTGAGATGCTCGCGCGCGGGCCCGAGATAACCGAGACACGGTAGGTGGACACCGGCGAAGTGCCCGGCGCCGTCTCCGGGCCTGCAGAGCAAGAGCCGGTACCGGGCCCTCGCGCGCCCGGCGCCGTCTCCGGCCCTGCCGAGCGGGAGCCGGCGGCGAACCCTTCCGCGCCCGCTTCCGGCCTGCTCGGCGCGATACGGCAGGCGGCGGCCGCGCAGGCCAGCGGCAACGCCGGGGGCAACCCACCCGAGTCGGCGGCGGCGCTGCTCGGGCTGCTTGGCGGCGCGCGCGGGATGCTGGACTCAGCCGTGCCAGGGGCGCTGTTTGTGGCCGTCTATGTCGCCACGAGGAACCTGACCACACCGCTCCTGGTCGCGGCGGGCGCCGCGCTGGTGATGTTCGTATACCGGCTGGCCAGGCGGGATGCGCTCCGGTACGCGGTGGGCGGCTGCATCGGGGTCGCGATCGCCGTCGGCCTCGCCGTCCTCACCGGCAAGCCGGAGAACTACTTCCTGCCCGCGCTCGGCCTGAACGCCGCTTACGCCACGGTGTCCGCGGTCTCGCTGGCGGTTCGCTGGCCGCTCATCGGCGTCGTGCTCGGCACGATAATCGGCGAGGGCACGCAATGGCGCCGCGATCCACCGCGCCGGCGCGCCTACACGGCCACCACCGTGCTCTGGCTCGGCATGTTTCTGCTGCGCATCGCGGTGCTGTTCCCGCTGTGGCTCGCGAACCTGCTCGTGCCGCTCGGAGTAGGCCGGATCGTGCTCGGCTATCCGCTGTACGCCCTGGTCGTCTGGCTGACGTGGCTGATCATCAGCCGTACGCGGCCGGCCCGGCCGCCGGCCGCTGCCCCGGCTCCTGGCGCCTGACCCCGCGGACGGGTCACCCAGTGGGTCACCACCACGCGCGGCCGCCGGCCGGGGTGATCCGCTTGGTTCATGCGGCGGTCAGTTCCCGTGTGGGTGACCCGACAGGTGGCCGGAGAGCAGGTCGGCGAGTTGCTCTTCGACGTTCTCGTTGGCGACGAAAAGCAGCTCATCGCCGGCTTCGAGTGGGTCATCGTCCTCGGGCACGATGACCCGGCCCGCACGCAGGATGGCGACGAGCGCCGTGTCGCCCGGCCATTCGATCTCGCCGACCCGCTGCCCGGTGAGCGGTGCGTCCGCGGGCAGGGTCAACTCGACCAGGTTGACCTCACTCTGCCGGAACGTCATGAGCCGGACCAGGTCACCGACGCTGACCGCCTCCTCGACGAGCGCGGAGAGCAGCCTCGGCGTGGATACCGCGACATCCACTCCCCACGATTCGTTGAAGAGCCATTCGTTCTTGGGGTGGTTGATGCGCGCCACGACCCGCGGCACGCCGTACTCGGTCTTCGACAGCAGGGAGACCACGAGGTTGGACTTGTCGTCACCGGTCGCGGCGACCACGACGTTGCAGCGGTGCAGGGCCGCGTCATCGAGCGAGGAGATCTCGCAGGCGTCGGCGAGCAGCCACTCCGCGCGCGGCACGCTGTCTACCTTGATCGACCGGGGGTTCTTGTCGATAAGAAGCACTTCGTGGCCGTTTTCGAGCAGTTCGCTCGCGATGGACCTGCCCACCGCCCCAGCTCCTGCGATGGCGACGCGCATCAGTGTTCCCCCTCACCGCGAGCGGCGAATACCGCGGTAATCCGCTCGAGATCTGCCTCTGGCGCGATGACGTGCACCACGTCACCCTCCTGCAAAACGGTGCCCGGCGGGCACGTCATCGCCTCGCCAAGCCGCGAGATGAACGCGATCCTGGTGTGCGCGGCCTCTTCGAGCGCGCTCGCCTTCTCCCCCATCCACGTGTCGGCGAAGGCGACCTCCGCGAGCACAATCTTGCCGCTCGGGTCGCGCCACAGCGGCTCGGCGCCGTCGGGAAGCAGCCGGCGGAGCATCTGGTCGGCGGTCCACCGCACCGTGGCCACGGTGGGTATGCCGAGCCGCTGATACACCTCGGCGCGGCGCGGGTCATAGATTCGCGCTGCCACGTACTGCACGCCGAATGTCTCCCTGGCCACCCGGGCCGAGATGATGTTGGAGTTGTCACCGTTGCTGACCGCGGCGAACGCGGCCGCCTCCTCGATGCCCGCCTCCATGAGTACGTCGCGGTCGAAACCGATACCCGTGATGCGCCGTCCCTTGAATCCGGAGCGCAGCCTACGGAACGCCTCTGAGTCTTGATCGATGATCGCGACGGTGTGCCCCTGGTCCTCGAGAATGTGGGCGAGCGTCGAGCCGACCCGCCCGCAGCCCATGATCACGATATGCACGGCCAACCTTCCGTGGAGCACCTGTCCATGACCGATGGGATCGTCCGCATCGGCCACGAACAGTATCTTCCCGTCCGCCTTGTGCCCTGACCATCTCGGAGTGTGAGCATGGCACACGTCGCCGGAACCGCGCGAGGACGTGCCCGCGGGCCAGATCTACCTGAAGGTTCTCGATCTTGACAAGATGATCACCTGGACTTGATCGCGTCCGACGTCATGCCGCAGGCCTGACGTCCGGTCTTCGTCACTCATCTTGCGCGAGGGTAATCGGAATGTAATCTTTGGAACGTGTCACCCATTCCAGCCGCACGGCGGCGGATGCGGCTGTTAACCGGCCTGACCGTCGTGGGCGGCGTGCTGGTCATCGCCGGCCTGGCCACGGGACTGGTGGGGGAGACGGCACGGCTTGCTGGCGGCCGCGGCTGGCAGTCGATCGTGGTGGCGGCCGAGGGTCTCGTCGTTGCCGGAATGTCGTGCGGGGCAGCGCTGTTCGTGGCGGTGGCCGCGTGGCAGCTGTCGATCAAGTGGCGGCAGCCGCGTGGCCAGTGGGGCCCGGCTGGCCGGGCCGCCGCGCCGGCCGGATGGCCGGTGGAGCGACGTCGTGCTCCGTCGCAGCGGGGCGGCATGCCACAGCAGGGCGCCCATCCCGCACCCGCGGTGAACGGGTTCTCCCGCGCGCCGTTCGACGTGACCGGCCCGCAGCCGCCGGACCACCCTGATCCCGAGACGGCCGCGCGGGCACCGGCGCAGCAGAAGATGACGCAGATCAAGGATCTGTACCGTGAGGCCGAGCAGATGGGGGACGCGGAATTCACCGCGCACTGGGAGGACCTGCGCCGGCGCCAGCACGAGCTGATCCGCCAGTACTTCGAGCAGGCCGGGCTCGGCGGCGCGGACGTCGGTCACAACGTGAGCTGACCGGCCTGCCCTCCGCCCGGGTCCGCCCCGGGTCCGGCACGGGACATGCCCTAAACCAGCGGCGCCCCACCCGCGCGGACGACGGCCTCGGTGAGCTGCGCCGCGTCGGCGACGCACCGGTAGTCCACGTTCTGCGGAGTATCCGAGTACAGGTGGTAGTGGGGCAGCAGTCTGGCGCCGTCCACCGATACGAGCGTCGCGGCCGGGTAACCGGCCCGCATCGGCACCACGCCGTCCGTGCTGTTGCGCGAGCGCAGCCCACGGTGCAGGAAGATGCCGAGTTCGTCGGCGAGGCGGGCGACAAGTTCTGTCATCCCCGTGTCGTACCACTCCATCCGCAGCGGGCCTTCGCCGTCGAGCAGCACGAGCCGTCCCGACCCGACCGTGTCCAGATTGAGGAACGAGGTGCGCTCGCGCGGGAGCGCGGGAAAGTGACGGCGCGCGAAGGCGCGTGCGCCCTGCTGCAGCGCCTCTTCCGCGCCAGCGGACAGCAGGATGACCCGCAGCCCTTCCGTTGGCCGCTCGCTGAGGGAGCGCGCAAGCGCCACAAGCACGGCGACGGCGCTCAGGTTGTCGTTGGCCCCGGGCACCGGGCCGCGCAGGCCGATGTCGGCGAAGGCGGCGGCCGCGATCGCACTCATGACGGTGCCGGTCGCGCGCAGGGCGCGTGAACCGGTGCCGCTGCCGATCGCGACGAGTGCGGGTCCGGCGACGACCGGCCACCACAGCGGCGGGTTCTCCGTCATCCGCTCCACAACGCCCGGGTAGCGGGCGGCGAACCAGCGCTGCAGCCGCTGGTCGAACACGATCCCACTGGGCGCGGCGTCGTGATGGGCCATCACCACGAGCGTGCGCGCCGCGTTCTGGTCACCCGCGTATCCGACGACGTTGCAGGTCGTGCGGCGCGGGCTGATCAGCCGCCTGATGGCCTGCCGCCCGAGGGAGATCTCGTCCGCTATCCCGGCCGCGGCCAGCGCACCGCCCAGCGTGCCGGCCGCCCGCCGCAACGATCCGGGCAATGATCCCGAACGGCTGCCGCGCCGTCCCGCGTCCGTGCGCTGCGGCCTGTACCCGGCCATGACCCCAGCGGCCGCGGCGGCCGCGGCGGCGACACCGACCGGCCAGGCGTACGAGCCGAACGCGGGCTCGTCCTCGACCTCCACGCGCAGCCCGCTTCCCTGGAACCGCCCCGCGATGAGGTGCGCCGCCTCCCGTTCGCCCGGCGAGGCCGGCGCCCGGTCGATGTCGGCGAGTTCCTCGATGACCGCGCGGAGATCGGCCTCGTCCGGCCGGGATATCGAAGCGGCCGCCGGTATCGAGGCGGGCGGCGGGAGCGAGGATGCAGCAGCCATGCCGCTCAGCCTCCCACTGAGATCGGGCACCGTCCAACAACGCCTGCCCCGGTTTTCCTGTCATCCAGCCGTCCCTGGGTGGTGCGCCGATCGGGTCCACTTACGCGCGCGAGGCCCCGGACCATGGGAGCACGGTGGTCTGGGGCGTCCAGGGTCGCGCAGCCGACGGCTAGACGCGCCGCCAGCGTGCCTCGCAGAACGAGTACACCCCGAACGTGACCAGGCCGAGCGCGACGAGGACGAGGAGCCATGGGCCGAGCGGCGCGCTCGCGAGTGCGCGCAGGGACGAGTCGATGCCCTTGGCCTGCTGCGGCTGGTACCGTGCGGCCGCCACGACGAGGAAGATCCCCGCGGTGGCGAAGACCGTGCCGCGGGCGATTCCACCGATCTGGCCGAGGCGTTCGACCGTTCGCCGGGTGCGCGGGCGCATCCGGCCGAGCTCAAGCCTCTTGCGGAACTTCCGCTTCAGCGCGCCGTAGGCGAGGTGCACGCCGCCCGCCACCAAGGCCAGGCCGATGAGCGCGACGATCAGCCGGCCGCCGGGCAGGCGCATCGCGCTCGCCGTCAGGTCCTGTGACTGCGTGTCGGTCGAGGCCGGGGCGCCCATACCGAGCGCGAACTTCCAGATTCCGTAGGCGACGAACCCGTAGAAGGCGGCACGCGCGAGCGCCGCGAGGCGGGTGCTCGTCTTGTGGCCACCGGGTTCCGCGCCGCCGTACGCGGCCTCGGAAAGGCGCCACAGCGTCATGCCGATGAACCCGATGAGGAGCAGCCACAGCGCGACCGAGCCGAATGGTGTCTGCGCGACAAGACGCAACGCGCCGCTACGGTCGGCCTGGCCGCCAGGGTGGCCGAAGCCGATCTGCAGCGCGAGCCAGCCGATGATCACGTACATGACCCCGCGAGCGGCCAGCCCAGCCCGTGCGAGCAGCTCCATGCCGCGACTGTCTGAGGCGCGCCTGCTTGCGTATCTCGCGCCGCGGACGCGGCGCCTTGCCGTTCCGTGGACCATCGTCCACCTCCTCGGACCACGGCGGTTTGCCCGAAGGCAGGCGGGCCAAACACGGGCGGGCGCCAGGACAATATGTTACTATTCAGTAACTTGATGTCGAGAGAAGAAGTGGTACGTTGGCTGACAAATAGCTCGACGTCGAGAGACCTGCTCGCGGCACGCGCGCGGCAGCCGTGAGGGAGCGTCGGCGGGCCGGCTAACTGGGGCGTGTGTCGGCCGGACGGGCTAGGGCAGGATGCGGAGAGAACGGACACTGACGCGAGGAGGTGGGCGGCTGTGGCTGGGAACAGCTTCGGCAGCCGCGCCAGCCTGCGGGCCGGCGGCGCGACGCACGAGATATACCGCCTGGACGCGGTGGACGGATCGGCCAGTCTCCCCTTCAGCTTGAAGATCCTCCTCGAGAACCTGCTGCGCAACGAGGGCAGCGTGGGCATCGCCGCGGACGACGTCACCGCCGTCGCCAACTGGAACCCGGCCGCCGACCCGGACGCGGAGATCCAGTTCACTCCCGCGCGCGTGATCATGCAGGATTTCACCGGCGTGCCCGCGGTCGTCGACCTGGCCGCCATGCGCGAGGCCATGCGCGACCTCGGCGGTGACCCTGCGAAGATCAACCCGCTGGTCCCGGCCGAGCTCGTCATCGACCACTCGGTGATCGCGGACGTGTTCGCGCGGCCGGACGCGTTCCAGCGCAACGTGGACCTCGAGTACGAGCGCAACCGGGAGCGCTACCAGTTCCTGCGCTGGGGCCAGGGGGCGTTCCGCCAGTTCAAGGTGGTGCCGCCGGGCACCGGCATCGTGCACCAGGTGAACATCGAGCATCTCGCCCGCGTCGTGATGACCGCGGACAGTGACGGCGCGCCGCTGGCCTACCCGGACACCTGCGTCGGCACCGATTCGCACACCACGATGGTCAACGGGCTCGGTGTACTCGGCTGGGGCGTGGGCGGCATCGAGGCCGAGGCCGCCATGCTCGGCCAGCCGATCAGCATGCTCATCCCGAACGTCGTCGGCTTCCGGCTGACCGGTGAGCTCCCCGCCGGCGCAACCGCGACGGACCTCGTGCTGACTATTACCGAACGGCTGCGCAGGCACGGTGTGGTGGGCAAGTTCGTCGAGTTCCACGGCGAGGGCGTGGCCGCGGTGCCGCTGGCCAACCGCGCGACGATCGGCAACATGAGCCCGGAGTTCGGGTCCACCTGCGCGATCTTTCCCATCGACGCGGAAACCCTGACCTACCTGCGCCTGACGGGGCGGCCGGCCGAGCACGTCGCGCTGGTCGAGGCCTACGCCAAGGAGCAGGGCCTCTGGCACGAGCCCGGCGCGCCGGCGCGCTACTCCGAGCGCCTCGAACTGGACCTGTCCACCGTGGTCCCGTCGCTGGCCGGCCCGAAACGCCCGCAGGACCGCGTGTCGCTCAGCGACGCCAAGGGCGCTTTCCGTGACGCCCTGCGCAGCTACGTCCCGGCCAGCGGCCCGTCGCTCGACAACGGCATCGCGGGAACGTTCCCGGCCTCAGATCCGGTGGCTGCCGACGCGTTCCCGCGCCCATCCTCGCCGGTCCGGGTCAAGCTGGAGGACGGCACGGAGACCTGGGTGGACCACGGCTGTGTCGTGATCGCCGCGATCACGTCCTGCACGAACACCTCCAACCCCTCGGTCATGGTCGGCGCCGCCCTGCTGGCGAAGAAGGCCGTGGAAGCCGGCCTGTCCCGCAAGCCGTGGGTGAAGACGACGCTCGCGCCGGGTTCCAAGGTCGTCATCGACTACTACGAGCGGTCGGGGCTGCTGCCCTACCTCGACAAGCTCGGATTCAACCTGGTCGGCTACGGCTGCACCACGTGCATCGGCAACTCCGGGCCGCTGCCGGAAGAGATCAGCGAGGCGGTGAGCGCCAGCGACCTCGCGGTCGTGTCCGTGCTGTCAGGCAACCGTAACTTCGAGGGCCGGATCAATCCCGACGTGAAGATGAACTACCTCGCGTCGCCGCCGCTCGTGGTCGCCTACGCGCTGGCCGGCACGATGGACATCGACCTGACCACGCAGCCGCTCGGCGCCACGCCCGACGGCCAGCCGGTCTACCTCGCCGACCTATGGCCGTCCCCGGCCGAGATCGAGGCCGTCGTCGAGTCGGCCGTCGCGACCGAGATGTTCGCCCGCGACTACGCCGACGTGTTCGCGGGTGACGAGCGGTGGCGCTCGCTGGCCGTCCCGGCGGGCGACATCTTCGACTGGGACCCCGAGTCGACCTATGTGCGGCGTCCACCGTACTTCGACGGCATGAGCCGCGACCCGTCGGAGGTGACCGACATCACGGGTGCCCGCGTGCTGGCGATGCTCGGCGACTCCGTCACTACCGACCACATCTCCCCGGCCGGGGCGATCAAGGCGGACAGCCCGGCGGGCGAGTACCTGCGCAGCCACGGCGTGGAGCGCCGCGCCTTCAACTCCTACGGATCAAGGCGCGGCAACCACGAAGTGATGATCCGCGGAACCTTCGGCAACATCCGGCTCCGTAACCTGCTCGCGCCGGGCACGGAGGGCGGGGTCACGGTGAAGCTGCCCGAGGGCGAGCAGATGACGATCTACGACGCGGCGCAGGCGTACGCCGCCGAGGGCACACCGCTCGTGGTGCTCGGCGGCAAGGAGTACGGCTCGGGATCGTCGCGGGACTGGGCGGCGAAGGGCACGGCGCTGCTTGGCGTCCGGGCGGTCATCGCCGAGTCGTACGAGCGGATCCACCGGTCCAACCTGATCGGCATGGGCGTCCTGCCGCTGCAGTACCGGCCGGGCGAGTCGGCGGCGTCGCTGGGCGTGACCGGGTGTGAGGAATTCTCCGTCACCGGCGTCGAGACGCTGAACACGGGCGAGGTACCGCGTGAGGTGACCGTGCGGGCGGACGACATCGAGTTCCGCGCGGTGGTCAGGATCGACACACCAGGCGAGGCTGCCTACTTCCGGCACGGTGGCATCATGCCCTATGTGCTCAGAACGCTCCTCGGGTAGGCCCGTACCACCAGGCGACGGCCTGCCGCCGGCGAGCGCCGGCGCGGTGCGGCCCAGTGCGGTGCGGCCCAGTGCGGTGCGGGGCCGGGACGCGCGGCGCCGCGCCGCACCGGAGATCCGGTGCGGGGCACGCGGTGCACCGGCGCTGGCTCGGGTGGCAGGTGGCGGGGTTCATGGGCCTGCAGAGCCTGGTGTACTACTCCACCCTGTCCTGGCTGCCGATCCTGTTCCGCGATCGAGGCGCGAGCCCGCGCACGCCGGGGTGCTGATCTCGGTGGCTACCCTCGGCGGCGCCATCACGTCACTCGCCGTCCCCGTACTGGCCCACCGCGCCGCCGACCAGCGCCTGCTGCTGATCCCGACCGTGCTCGTGAGCGGCGTGGGCGTCGCCGCGGCGCAGTTCGCGCCGATGGGCGCCATGACGTTCTGGATGTTCGTGCTCGGCCTCGGCCAGGGAGCGTCGCTCGGCCTGGGGATATTCTTCCACAACACCCGCGTGTCGACGTACGTCACCCGCGAGCCGGCGGCCCGTGGCCATCGTCGGCAAGGCGCTCTCGCGCCTCCATCAGGGCAAAGCCGA
>DATFVJ010000016.1:0-6331 GCA_035260365.1 Streptosporangiaceae bacterium | reverse complement strand
GCCGCGTCACCGGCCCCACCGGCCGCACGCGTCACCCTGAACCAGCCTGGCCTGTCGCTACCGCAGGCCGGGTATCCCGCAGCAGCCGCGGGTCGGGCGCGCGGCCTGGCGGCTGCTCGGGCACGGGGCGCTTGGTCACCGGCCGGACCTGCCGCACCAGCGGCTTGGCCGCGGAAACGGTCACCGGGTCGCCGTAGTGGAGGATCCGCAGCGGCTCACCATCGGTCAGCTGGTAGCTCGCCGTGGAGTCGGTTATCTCCACCCGCAGCCGCCTGCGCTGCACGGTGACGGTGAACGCGAGCCTGGTGATGCCCTCGGGCAGCCGGGGCGCGAATCCGATGGTCGAGTCGTGGGGGTGCATCCCACCGAACCCGGTCACGAGGGCAGTCCACGCCCCCGTCAGCGAGGCCACGTGCAGGCCGTCCCTCGTGTTGTGCTCGAGGTCCGCCAGGTCCATCAGCGCGGCCTCGGCGAGATAGTCGTAGGCCAGCCGCAAATGGCCGACCTGCGCCCCGACGGCGGACTGGGTGCACGCGGACAGCGACGAGTCACGGACCGTGAGCCGTTCGTAGTAGGCGAAGTTGCGCGCCTTCTGGTCCTCGGTGAAGGCGTCCGGGCACGTATGCATGGCGAGCACCAGGTCGGCTTGCTTGACCACTTGCTTTCTGTACAGGTCGAAATACGGGTAGTGAAGCAAGAGCGGGTAGTTCTCCAGCGGGGTATGGGCGAAGTCCCATACTTCGTGGCTGGTGAACAGCTCGCTCTGCGGGTGCACGCCGAGCGCCTCGTCGTACGGGATGAACATCGCCTCGGCCGCGTCCCGCCAGCTTGCCATCTCCTCCTCGTCGACGCCGAGTTCGTGCGCGCGGGCGGGATGGCGCCTGGCCGCGGCCGCCGCGGCCCGCATGTTCTTCTGGGCCATGAGGTTGGTGTACACGTTGTTGTCGGCGATGGCGCTGTACTCGTCCGGGCCGGTGACACCGTCGATGCGGAAGCTCCCCGTGGCGTCGTGATGGCCGAGCGAACGGAACAGCCGCGCCGTCCCGACGAGCAGGTCGAGCCCGATGGTGGCCTCGAAGTCACTGTCCCCGGTGGCGTGCACGTACCTGATGACCGCGTCGGCGATGTCGGCGCCGATGTGGAAGGCGGCGGTGCCGGCGGGCCAGTAGCCCGAGCACTCGTCGCCGTTGATCGTGCGCCAGGGAAACGCCGCGCCCGCCAGGTTGAGCTGCTTGGCACGTTCGTAGGCCTGGTCGAGGGTGCTGTGCCGCCACCGCAGCGCGGCCGCGGCCGCGTCGGGGGCGGTGTATGTCAGCGCGGGCAGGACGAACATCTCCGTGTCCCAGAACGTGTGCCCGTCGTAGCCGGGGCCGGTGAGACCCTTCGCGGGAATCGCCCGGGCCTCCGCGCGCGCTCCGGCCTGCAGCAGGTGGAACAGGCCGAACCGGACGGCCTGCTGGATCTCGGTGTCGCCGTCGAGTACGACGTCGGCGCGGTCCCAGAAGTCGTCGAGGAACGCGCGCTGCTCGGCGAGCATGCCGTCCCACCCGGTCCGCTGCGCCGCGCTGAGCGCCGCCTCGACCTGATCACGAACCGCGGGCAGCGAACGCATACTCGACCAGCCGTACGCCACGAACTTGATGATCCGCAGCCGCTGACCCGGCCGCAGGAACGCGGTGACCGTCACCCGGCCGACGTCCGGGAAGCTCTCCGCGTCGATCCCGCAGTCATCCGGGCACGAAACGACGTGGTTCATCGCCGCGCCGATGCGCAGCCCGCTCTTCTTCGTGCAGTGCATGAGCAGGGCGCCGGTGCCGCGCGCACCGTTCTGCTCCGAGCGCAGCGGCGCCTTGAGCGCGGCGGCGACGCGGGGATCACCGCCGAGATCAGGCAGCTGCTCGTTCGTGACCAGCTCGGACTGCACGACGAGGCGCGCCGGGCCGTTGACCGGCTCGACCTCGTAACTGATGGCACAGATGGCGCGCTGGGTGAGCGACACGATGCGCTCCGACTTGATCCGCACCAGCTGGCCCGCGGGCGAGGACCACTCCGCGTGGCGGCTGAGCACGCCGCTGCGGAAGTCGAGCAGCCGCTCGTGCGAGTGCAGGTCGCCGTACCGGATGTCGAACGGCTCGTCGTCGACGAGCAGCCGGATCACCTTGCCGTTGGTCACGTTGACGACCGTCTGACCCGACTCGGGGAAGCCGTAACCGCGCTCCGCGTACGGCAGCGGCCGCAGCTCGTACACGCCGTTGAGGTAGGTGCCGGGCAGGCCGTGGGGCTCGCCTTCGTCCAGGTTGGCGCGCCAGCCGATGTGGCCGTTGGACAGTGCGAACACCGACTCCGCCTGGGCGAGCAGGTCGAGCTTGAGCTCGGTCTCCCGCAGGCTCCACGGCTCGACCGGGTAGGAAGGGTGCCCGATCACGGCTTGTCCAGCAGTTCGGCCAGATCGGTCACGACGATGTCGGCGCCGTGCGCGCGCAGGGCGCCGGCCTGGCCGAGGCGGTCCACGCCGACCACGAAGCCGAATCCCCCGGCCCGGCCCGCCTCGACTCCGGCCAGCGCGTCCTCGTAGACGGCGGCCGCCGTGGGCTTCACGCCGAGCACGCTCGCGCCGGCCAGGAACGTGTCGGGCGCCGGCTTGCCGGCCAGGTGCTCACGGTGAGCACGCCGTCCAGGTCGAACAGGCAGGCATGGATCTCGTCAGGGATACCGAGCACGATGAGTTCCAATCGGGAGTTACCCAGGTATGCTGCGCCGGTCAGCCACGGGCGTCCGTTCGCCACGGCCGGCCGCCATGCGTCACAGCATCCCACGTGGCAGTGCCCGCGGCGAGCGGCTCGGCGAGGCGCGTCGCGGCACGGCGAGGCGCTCCGCCGGCGGCAAGAAAGAGCGCGAACGATATGCGGAGGGAACGGCAACGGGACCGCGCGATGGAAACTAGCCCCGCTGGGGGTGCCGCCACTGTGCTCGACGAACCTCTGCCCGCGGTGGTCGGCGGCACGACGGCGAAAAAGCTCACCGCCGGCCTGGACCTGCACACCGTCGGTGATCTGCTCGGTCACTATCCGCGCAGGTACGCACAGCGCGGTGAGCTGACGGATCTGGCGGAGCTGCGCGAGGGCGAGGACGTGACGGTCCTGGCCCGGGTCGCCTCGGTGACCAGCCGCAGATTGACCGGCCGCCGGGGCCGTATCACCGAGGTGACAGTGACCGACGGGCACGGGCGCCTGATTCTGACCTTCTTCAACAAGAACGCGTACTGGGAGTCACGGCTGAAGCCAGGCACGTACGGCTTGTTCGCGGGGAAGGTGTCCGCGTTCAAGGGCAAGCGCCAGCTCGCGCATCCCGATTTCGAGCCGGCCCCGGCCCCCGACGAAGCCGTGGCCGAACAGTTCGCCGCCGAACTGATCCCGGTCTACCCGGCGACGAAGGACATGCCGTCCTGGAAGATCGCGGGCGCCGTACGGATCGTGCTCGACACGCTCGGCAGCGTCGACGATCCGCTTCCCCCGCAGGTGCGCGAGCGCTACGGGCTCTGCGGCCTGCGCGAGGCGTTCACCGGCATCCACCGGCCGGCCACGCACGCCGAGGCCGGCCGGGCGCGAAAGCGGCTGAAATGGGACGAAGCGTTCCTGCTTCAGGTGGCGCTCGGGCAGCGCAGGATCGCGGCGGAGGCGGTTCCTGCCGCGCCGCGCCCCGGCCGCGCCGGCCGCGCCGGCGGTGCCGGTGGCGCCGGTGGCCTGCTCGCCGAGTTCGACCGCGCCCTGCCGTTCACCCTGACCGGCGGCCAGCGGGCGGCGGGGGAGACGATCGCCGCCGAGCTTGGCCGCGGCCACCCGATGCACCGGCTGCTGCAGGGTGAGGTCGGCGCGGGCAAGACGGTCATCGCGGTCCGCGCGATGCTGCAGGTGGTGGACGCGGGTGGGCAGACCGCGCTGCTCGCCCCGACGGAGGTCCTCGCGCAGCAGCACCACCGCTCGATCGGCGAACTGCTCGGCCCGCTCGCGAGGGCGGGCCAGCTGGACGGCGCGGAGCAGGCCACGCGCGTGGCGCTGCTCACCGGCTCACTGGGGGCGGCCGCCCGGCGCGAGGCGCTACTCGACGCCGCGTCGGGCGCGGCGGGCATCGTCGTCGGCACGCACGCTCTGCTACAGGAGCACGTACAGTTCGCGGACCTCGGTCTCGTGGTGATCGACGAGCAGCACCGGTTCGGCGTGGAGCAGCGCGACATGCTGCGCGAGCGGGCGGCGTCGCGCACGTCCGTCCGGCCGCACGTGCTCGTCATGACCGCGACGCCGATCCCGCGCACCGTCGCCATGACGGTGTTCGGTGACCTGGACGTGTCCACCCTCACGGAGTTGCCCGCGGGCCGTGTGCCCATCGCCACCCACGTCGTGCCAGCGGCGGAGAAGCCGCGGTACCTCGAACGCGCGTGGCAGCGGTTGCGCGAGGAGGTGGCCAAAGGCCGCCAGGCGTACGTCGTCTGCCCCCGCATAGGCGAAGAAGAATCCATAACGGCTGCCGCGGATGCGGCTTCCATTGATGCGGACGGCTACGGGGAGGAACCGGCGGCACGGCCGCCGCTCGCGGTGCTCGACGTCGCGCCCAAGCTGGCGAGCGGCCCGCTGGCCGGGTTGCGCCTGGCGGTGCTGCACGGCGGCCTGCACCCGGACGAGAAGGACCGGGTGATGCGGGCCTTCGCCGGCGGTGACCTTGACGTGCTCGTCGCCACCACCGTGGTCGAGGTCGGGGTGGACGTCCGTAACGCATCGGTCATGGTGGTCATGGACGCCGACCGGTTCGGCGTGTCGCAGCTGCACCAGTTGCGCGGCCGGGTGGGCCGCGGCAACGAGCCGGGGCTCTGCCTGCTCGTCACGGAGGCAGCCGCGGAAGGCAAGGCGCGTGCGCGGCTCGACGCGGTGGCCGCGACCGTCGACGGATTCGAGCTGTCCAGGCTGGACCTGGAGCAGCGCCGTGAGGGCGACGTCCTCGGCGCCGCGCAGTCCGGGCGCAAGTCGCACCTCAAACTGCTCACCCTGCTGCGCGACGAAGACCTGATCACGGCGGCCAGGGCGGAGGCGACCGCGCTGGTCAGCGCCGACCCTGAGCTTGCCCGCCATCCCGCGCTCGCGGTCGCGCTCGAGGGGCTTGTCGACCCCGAGCGCGCCGGATACCTGGAGAAGGCGTGACCCTTCGCCCGGCCGAGCCGGCCTGCCGCGCGCCATGACCCGCGTGATCGCGGGAGCCGCCGGAGGCAGGCGGCTCGCGGTGCCACCCGGCCTGGCGACCAGGCCGACGAGCGACCGGGCGCGTGAGGGCCTGTTCGGGACGGCGCAGGCGGTGCTCGGCTCGCTCAGCGGCGCCCGGGTGCTCGATCTGTACGCAGGCTCAGGCGCGGTCGGCCTCGAGGCGCTGTCGCGTGGCGCCGCACACGCGCTGCTCGTGGAGTCCGCGCCCGCGGCGGTCCGGGTGATCAGGGCCAACATCGCCGCGCTCGATCTGCCCGGCGCGTGCCTGGTCCCCGACCGCGTCGAGCGGGTGCTCACCCGCGGTCCCGCGAGCCGGCCTGACCCAGCGGCGCCCGCCCCTGGGTCCGCCCCTGGGTCCGCGCCCGTCGCCGCGCCCGGCTCGCCGGCTCGCCGCCGCGGCGACGCCGGCGAGCGCTACGGCTTCGCGTTCGCCGATCCGCCGTACGCGGTCAGCGACGACGACGTCGCCGGGATGCTCCGTGCGCTGCGCGACGGTGGCTGGCTGGTGGCAGGCGCACTCGTCGCCGTGGAGCGCAGAACCGGCGGCAAGGCGCTCGCCTGGCCGCCGGGGTATCTGCCTGACCGGGCGCGCCGCTACGGTGATGCGACGCTCTGGTACGGTCTCGCCGCAGGCGCTTAGCGAGACAACCGGAGAGGTGGATCGGCGTGCGTCGTATCGTCAGCCCAGGTTCTTTCGACCCGGTAACGAACGGGCATCTCGACATCATCGGCCGGGCGGCGCGCATCTACGACGAGGTCGTGGTCGCGGTCCTGATCAACATCTCCAAGCGGAGCATGTTCACGGTCGACGAGCGCGTCGGCATGCTGCGCGAGACGACAGCCGAATATCCCAACGTCCGGGTCGAGAAGTTTCACGGACTTATCGTCGATTTCTGCCGGGTGAACCAGATCTCGGCCATCATCAAAGGGCTGCGCGCGGTCAGCGACTTCGAGTACGAGATGCAGATGGCGCAGATGAACTACAGCCTCGCCGGGGTGGAGACCCTGTTCATGACCACCAATCCGCTCTATTCCTTCCTGCGGTCGAGCCTGGTCAAGGAGATCGCGCAGTACGGCGG
>DATFVJ010000015.1:0-4888 GCA_035260365.1 Streptosporangiaceae bacterium | reverse complement strand
CCGCCGCAGGCGCAGCTTCGCCGTGCTCGGCCACATGGCCGAGCTCGGCGAGGCGTCCGCGGCCGCGCACGAGGAGGCCGGCGCGCTCGCCGCCAGAGCCGGTGTCAGCGCGCTCGTCGTCGTGGGTGACGAGGCCACGCCGATCCTGGCCGGTGCGAAGGCGGAGCCTGGCTGGGCGGGCGACCTGCTGCACGTGCCCGACGCGCGGGCCGCGGTCCGGGCGGTCTCGCCGCTGCTTGCCCGCGGCGACATCGTCCTGGTCAAGGCGTCGCGCGCGGCCGGGCTCGAGGCGGTGGCGCTGGCGTTGCTCGGCGAGTTGCCTGCGCACGAGGTGCGACGGCCCGGCGAGGTGGCGCCGTGAAGACGATCCTCGTCGCCGCCGCGGTTTCTCTCGTGCTCGCGCTGCTCGGCACGCCGCTCGCGATCCGCGTCTTCCGCCGGCACGGCTACGGCCAGGCGATCAGGGAGGACGGGCCGGCCGGGCACGCCACCAAGCGCGGCACGCCCACCATGGGCGGCACCGTGATCATCATCGCGTCGCTGTCCGGCTACTTCGTCGGGCACGTGGTCACGTTGTCGCCGATGTCGGTGTCCGGCCTGCTCGTGCTCGCCCTGATGAGCGGCCTGGGTTTCGTCGGCTTCACCGACGACTTCATCAAGATTTACAAGCAGCGCAGCCTCGGCCTGCGCAGCGGCGCGAAGTTCGGTGGCCAGGTTGTCGTCGGCGTGGTGTTCGCGCTGCTCGTGCAGCATTTCCCCGACGGCTACGACATCACGCCCGCGGATACGCACATCTCGTTCCTGCGCGACATCGGCGGCTCGATCGGGCCGTTCTTCGTGCTCTGGGTGGTCGTCATGATCGCCGCGTCAGCCAACGCGGTGAACCTGACCGACGGCCTGGACGGCCTGGCCACCGGCGCCGCCGGGCTGGTTCTCGCCGCCTACGTGCTGATCGGG
Organism: Streptosporangiaceae bacterium; assembly: GCA_035260365.1. Taxonomy (GTDB): domain Bacteria; phylum Actinomycetota; class Actinomycetes; order Streptosporangiales; family Streptosporangiaceae; genus DATFVJ01. The sequence goes on along the minus strand of DATFVJ010000015.1, from coordinate 3,931 downwards.
ATCTGGCAGGAGCGCAACGACTGCACGAACTTCCTCGCCTCACAGTGCTACAGCGTGCGCGATCCGCTCGATCTCGCGGTCGTAGCGGCGTCGGTGCTCGGCGCCTGCTTCGGGTTCCTGTGGTGGAACGCACCGCCGGCCAAGATCTTCATGGGTGACACCGGATCGCTCGCGCTCGGCGGCGTCCTCGCCGGCCTCGCCGTCTGCACCAGGACCCAGTTGCTGCTGACGATTCTCGGCGGCCTGTTCGTGATCATTACGCTGTCGGTCGTCATCCAGGTCGGCTCGTTCAAGCTGACCGGCAGGCGGGTGTTCCGCATGGCGCCCCTCCAGCACCATTTCGAGCTCATCGGCTGGGCCGAGACCACCATCGTCGTCCGGTTCTGGCTGATCTGCGGGCTGTTTATAGCGCTGGGGCTCGGCATGTTCTACATCGAGTGGATGCCCAAGTGAGCAGCCCGACCGCGTCCGTAGGGGTTCCGGGGGGTCGCCCCCCGGGATGGCAGAGCATAGCGCTGGGGCTCGGCATGTTCTGCATCGAGTGGATGCCCAAGTGAGACACCCGGGGGGGCCGCCCTCCGGGATGGCACCGCGACTCGCTCTTACAGGACCCACCCGCCCTGGGGGCGCTGCCCTACTTGTGATTCTGGCAGGTCGTCAAGGCGGGCACGATGGGTGAACCGCGTTCTGTGGATAACTCGCGCCTGGGCGGCGAGGAAGCCACAGATCTGGCCGGCCGGGCCGTTTGCGTGGCGGGGCTCGGCGTGTCAGGGCCGCCCGCCGCGCGGGCCCTGGCCGCCCGCGGCGCACGGGTCACCGTGCTGGAAAAGTGCGACGACGACGTGCGGCGGGCGCAGGCGGCCGGGCTTGAGTCCGCCGGGATCGCGGTCGTCCTCGGCGCCGTGCCTGACGCCCCGCCCGCGGGCACGGATCTCGTCGTCACGACGCCCGGATGGCGCCCGGACGCGCCGCTGCTCGTGGCGGCGCTCGCGGCGGGCGTCCCGGTGATCGGTGACGTCGAGCTGGCCTGGCGGCTGCGGCCCACCCTGCCGGGTGGCCGCAGGCAGGAGTGGCTCGCGGTCACCGGAACGAACGGCAAGACCACGACGGTGAAGATGCTCGCCGCCATGCTGGCCGCGGCTGGCCACCGGACGATCGCCGCGGGCAACGTCGGCGTCGCCCTCACCGAGGTGGTCACCGACCCCACGCCCTACCCGGTGCTTGCCGTGGAGCTGTCAAGCTTCCAGCTGCACTGGAGCACCAGCCTGCGCCCGTTGGCCGCCGTCGTGCTCAACGTCGCCCCCGACCACCTCGACTGGCACGGCGGCCTGGACTCCTACGCCGAGGCGAAAGGGCGGATCTACGCTCCGGGCACGATCGCCGTCTACAACGCCGACGACGCCTGGTCGGCGCGCCTGGCGGCGGCGGCCGCAGCGGCGAACGCCGCGGCAGGCGCTGCGGGCGGCACAGCCGTCGCCGTCACGCTGGGCGAGCCTGCCCCGGGGCAGCTCGGGGTCACCGGCGGCGCGCTCGTCGACCGCGCGTTCCGCGCACCCGGCCCGGCCACACCCGGCCCGGCCACACCCGGCCCGGCCACACCCCACGCCCCGCCCGGCCACGCCCCGCCCGGCCACGCCGCACCCGGCGAGGCCATCGTGCTCGCGCAGGTGAGCGATGTGCGGCCGGCCGCACCGCACAACGTGGCGAACGCGCTCGCCGCGGCCGCCCTCGCCCGCGCGTACGGCGTACCGCCCGCCGCGGTCGCCGGCGGGCTGCGGGCATTCGAGCCAGAGCCGCACCGGATCAGCCTGGTCGGCCGGGTCGCCGGCGTGGACTACGTGGACGACTCCAAGGCGACCAACCCGCACGCGGCCGCGGCCTCGCTCGCCGCGTATCCCGCGGTGGTGTGGGTCGCGGGCGGGCTGCTCAAGGGCGCGGAGGTGGACGATCTCGTCAGCGCCGCCGCGGCCAGGCTGCGGGCCGCGGTGCTGCTCGGCGCCGATCGCGCGAAGATCCGCCAGGCTCTCGCGCGACACGCACCGAATGTCCCGGTCACAGAGGTGAGCGGCACCGACACTGGAGTGATGGACCATGTGGTGACCGAGGCCGCGGCGCTCGCCCGGCCGGGCGATACGGTGCTGCTCGCACCAGCCGCCGCATCGCTCGACATGTTCGCGAACTACGGCGCGCGCGGCGACGCCTTCGCCGCGGCCGTGCGCAGGCTCGCGGCGCCATGACCAGTGTGGCCGGCGGCGGGTCAGCGGGCCCCGCCGTGACGCCGCAGGCCCGCGAACCGGGCATGGCCCCGCCCGCCGAGGTGGTCGCGGGCGTGCGCGGGCTGCTCGCCCGCCCGCTCACCTCCTACTACCTCGTCGTCGGCATCGGCACGCTGCTGCTCGCGCTCGGGCTCGTCATGGTCTTGTCCGCGTCGTCGGTCCAGATGCTGTCGCAGGGCGACTCGCCGTTCCTCGAATTCCAGAAGCAGCTGTTCGGGGTCGCGCTCGGGCTGCCGCTGATGCTGCTGGCGGCCCGGCTGCCGCCGGCCGCGTTCCGCGTCGCCGGCTACCCGCTGATGGGCCTGTCGGTCCTCGGGCTGCTGCTCACCCAGCTGATCGGGGTCAGCGTGAACGGCGCCACCCGGTGGCTGCCGATCGGCGGCGTCCAGCTTCAGCCGTCCGAGTTCGCCAAGCTCGCCTTCGTCATCTGGGGCGCCGACCTGCTGGCCAGGAACGAGCAGTTCGGGCGGCTGGCGCAATGGCGCCATCTGCTCGTGCCGCTGATGCCAGGCGCGGTGATTCTCGGCGTGCTCGTCATGGTCGGTGACGACCTTGGCACCACGCTGCTGCTGCTCACGATCTTCGTCGCGCTGCTGTGGGTGGCCGGCACGCCCGCGCGCCTCTTCCTCGGCATGCTGGCCTTCATCTGCATGGTCGTCGCGATCCTGATCGTCGCCTCGTCCTACCGCTCCGGCCGGATCACCTGCTTCCTCCACCCGCAGTCGCACGCCACGACCTCGTGCTGGCAGCCGCTGCAGGGCAGGTACGCGCTCGCGTCGGGCGGCTGGTTCGGCGTGGGGCTCGGCGCGAGCAGGCAGAAATGGGGGATGCTGCCCGATCCGTCGAGCGACTTCATCTTCGCCATCCTCGGCGAGGAGCTCGGCCTGGCGGGCACGCTGTGCGTGATGGGCCTGTTCGGCGGGCTCGGCTACGCGGGCCTGCGGATCGCACGCCGGGTCACCGATCCCTTCATGCGGTTCGCCGCGACGGCCGTCACCGCGTGGATCGTGGTGCAGGCGCTGGTGAACATCGGCGCGGTCATCGGTGTGCTGCCGATCACCGGAGTGCCGCTGCCGCTGGTCTCCGCCGGCGTCTCGTCACTGCTCGTCACGATGGCGGCGATCGGCATGCTGATGGCGTTCGCCAAACGGGAACCCGGCGCGGCGGAAGCTCTCGCCGCTCGTGGCCCCGGCGCGGTGCGGCGCGTTCTAAGCTGGCTTGGCCTGGGCAGGGCCCTGGAATAGAATCCGGCCCCTGCCGCCGCATCACAGTGCGTTCGGCACCGCACATACCGGACGCGCGAAAGATTCACCGTAGCGAGGAGGTAAGCCCGGTGATGAGGGTTGTCCTCGCCGGCGGGGGCACGGCCGGCCACATCGAGCCCGCGCTTGCGCTTGCGGACGCGCTGCGCGGGTATGACCCAGCGATCGAGGTGATCTGCCTCGGCACGGAGCGCGGCCTCGAGACCCGGCTGGTCCCGATGCGCGGCTACCAGCTCGCGCTCATTCCCGCGGTACCGCTGCCCCGGACGCTCACGCCGCAGTTGCTCGCCGTCCCCGGCCGGCTGACCGGCGCGATCAACGCCACGGCGCGGATCCTGGACCGGATGCGCGCGGACGTCCTCGTCGGTTTCGGCGGGTACGTCGCGGCGCCGG
>DATFVJ010000014.1:0-11548 GCA_035260365.1 Streptosporangiaceae bacterium | reverse complement strand
CCGCCGATGTGCGGAGTGATGAGCACGTTGGGCAGCGCCCACTCCGGGCGCTGCGCCGGCAGCGGTTCCGGATCCGTGACATCAAGCGCGGCGCGCAGGCGGCCGCTCTCCAGTTCCGCGGTCAGGGCCGGTGCGTCGATGATGGCCCCGCGCGCGACGTTGACCACGAGCGCTCCGGCGGGCAGCGCGGCGAGAACGCGCGCGTCGGCGAGCCCGCGCGTGCTTTCCGAAAGCGCGACGCAGACCACCATGATGTCGGCCGCCGCCGCAAGGTCGGCGAGCTGCGAGAACGGTGCCACCCCCGGCCGTGCGCTTCGCGAGACCCGGACCACACTCGTGCCGAAGGGACTCAGCCGCTGCTCGATGGCGGCGCCGATCGCGCCGTACCCGACCAGGAGGACGCGTTTGCCCTCGATGCTTTCCGTGCGGACGTGCCGCCACTGGGCGCCGGCCTGCTGCCGGACGAACATCGGCAACTGGCGAACACCCGCGAGGATGAGCGCGACCGCGAGTTCCGCGGTGCCTTCCTCGTGGTGCAGCCCGCGCCCGTTGCACAAGATCACTCCGGGTGGCACGGCCGGGAGCACGTCATCGACACCGCTGCTCAGGCTCTGCAGCACACGCAGCCGCGGCAGCCGCGCGATGAGCGCGATGCTGGCGCCGTCGCCCATGTAGGGCAGGCAGTAGAAGCTGACGTCGTCGAGGTTCGCGCCGTCCACGTCCTCGTACCTGATGATCGGCACCCCCGGCAGGCACCGCTGGACATGGTCGGCCACACCGTCGGCGTTCGGGAGCAGCAGCGTCATCGCCTCGTCATGCCTTCCTCTCCCGGCCCGCGTGGCCACCGATCGCGGGCCACGGCCGGCTGCCGCCTCATGCACCATTCGTAGCAGGCTGAGCCCGGCCGCGTGCCCGCCAGTCATTTCGTAGCCGGGCTGAGCGGGCCGTGCCCGCTAGCTTCGCCGGTCCTGGCTCAGCTAGTCCCCGGTGGCGCCGTCGATTCGCTCGCGGAGCAGGTCGGCGTGCCCGTTGTGGCGGGCATACTCCTCGACCATGTGGACCAGAATCCAGCGCAGCGACACGCGCCTTGGCGTCTCCGTGCTCGACCTTCGCCAGGCCCAGCTCTGCTCGACGGCGGTGACGTCCAGCGAGGTGGCAGCGGCCTCCGCCTTCCTCGCGGCCTCGCACTCCGTCCGCCAGGTGGCGAAGTCGGCGGCCACGTCAGCGTCGTCGACGTCGTCGAAGTCACCGTCCGGGTTGTCGTTGGGCGAGAAGTAGATCGGCGGTGCGTGCTCGCCGGCCAGCGTCCGCCTGAGCCAGCCGCGCTCCACCTCGGCCATGTGCCTGACCAGGCCGAGCAGGGACAAGCTTGACGGCGGCACGGCCCGCTGACGCAGTTGCTCGCCGGTCAGCCCATCGCATTTCCAGGCCAGCGTGGCGCGGTGGAAGTCCAGCCACGAGTTCAGCATCTCCCGTTCGCCCGCTTCCGGCGGCGGTTCTACTCGCTCAAGGGTCATGCGCCGATTCTCGGGGACGCTCTGCCGCCCGGTCCAACGATTAGAGCCGCGGTGTGGTGGCGGAAACCTACCTCGGGGAACCTGCTCGTGACCTGATCCTGGGCCCGCTGGGTGGCCAGCGCGACGAGCCAGCGGACGTGACGTGGGCTCAGTTCGCCGCTGCGGACGTCCGCTGCCACCTCCTGCACCGCGTCGCTGACGAGTGCGATGATCACTCGCCGTACGCTGACGCCGTGCGCGGCCGCCACGTCGGCGACGGTCTTGCCGTCACCGAGCGCCGCAGCTAGCTCTTTCTCGTCGATGCCGATGGCCGCCGCGGTGATCGCCAGTTCGCTGACAAGTTCATCCGGCCATCCTTGCGATCGGGCCTGTGACACCGGATCGGAGGCGATCGTCGGCATATCCGGCTCCCTTTCACGAGTGGAACACTGCCGAGTCTCGGCGCCGAACCTGCAGGCCCGCTGTACATGCGCCCCGAGCTAGCTCTCAGCCCGTGTCCGGCGTCGCCTGAATGTGCCGCCCCTGACGATGTGGCCGGCATTCGATCCTCCAGTTCCCGGCCGTCGTTGGCGAGGTGCGCGGATCGGCCGTAGCGTGGCACGCTAGGGCATGTCCCGTCGATGACCAGCATCGGGGCGTTGCGGGAAATCTCGTCGCCCGGTGGAAGGCTTCCGCCTTACCCCGCCGGGCGCAGCACCGGCCGGGCGCGGCTACTCCGAAGGCGTAGCGGCGCAGCCGGCCATAGACAGGCACGAGTCGCGGTTACGTCCTATACGGCTCCGCGTGACGCGGCCGGAGCCGGCCGCGTCACCTGCGGGCGGCCGACGCGGCCGCGGGCAGGGGCGTCGCACGCACGCTGTACCGTGCTGTGGAGAGGAGGCGCACGTGGCACGCGCCGCAGACCCGCAGGTAGGTGAGCGCATCCGCGCGGAGCGGACCAAACGCGGCGTCAGCCTGCGGAGCCTCGCCCGTGGTGTCGGGGTGTCCGCGAGCCTCATCTCCCAGATCGAGACCGGCAAGTGCCAGCCGTCCGTCAGCACGCTGTACGCGATCACAACCACCCTTGGCGTGTCGATCGAGGACGTCTTCGAACCGGCGGGCCCCCCGCCTGACGGGCTGCTCGGCGCTGCGGCCGCCGCCGTGAGCGCGGCACCGCTGCCCCGCACGGCACCGGTGGCCGGTGCTGGAATACCGGCAGGATCCTCGGCCGGCGCCGTGCCGCCGCGCATCACGCCGCCGCACACCGTGCCGCCGCGCATGACGCCGCCGGACGCCATGCTGTCGCACATCACGCCGCCGGACACCGCACCGCCGGACACCGCGTTGCCGCACCTCGCGCCGTCGCAGGCCGTGGCGCTCGCCGCGCTCGCGGCCGCGCAGGGCTCAAGCCCGGTGGCCCGCGCGGGTGAGCGCGAGGTGCTCCGGCTGGATTCCGGCGTGACCTGGGAACGGCTCGGCCATGTGCCTGGTGTCCAGGTCGACTTCCTGCTCGTCACCTACGCGCCCGGCGGAAGCTCGTCTGGCAACGGCCAGCTCATGCGGCACACGGGTGCGGAGTACGGCTATCTGATGCAGGGCGAATTGATCTTGACTCTGGCCGCGGTGGAGCAGCGCCTCACGGCCGGCCAGTCCGTCAGTTTCCCCTCGTCAACGCCGCACAGCTACCGCAACGACGCCGCGTGTCCAGCGGTCGGCGTCTGGTTCGTCGCCGGATAGGCCCGTGGGGTGTTCAGTATTCGTTGACAGCCACGTTGGTCTCCTCTTGACTGGTGGCCAGCTACCGGAGGGGTGGGTATCAATGGCGATCGCCACCTACGGCCCGAACGCGGTCGACTGGGAAGAGCGGGTCGACCTGGCCCGGTTGCGGAACGAGCGGCTCGCCCGGCTGACGGCAGCGCTCGAGCAGTCCGAACTCGGTGCCGTGCTCAGCTTCGACTTCGGCAACATCCGCTACATGACCGCGACGCACATCGGCACCTGGGCGATGGACAAGCTGATCCGGTTCGCGCTGCTCGTCCGCGGCGGTGAGCCGATCATCTGGGACTTCGGCTCCGCCGCGCGGCACCACCAGCTCCACAATCCCTGGCTCGACCGCGGCGACGCGCCCTCCGGCGCACGCGCCGGTATCTCCACCCTGCGCGGCGCCTTCCACCCCGGGGCCGGGATCGCCGCGGAAGTCGCGCGCAAGGTCGTCACGGAACTGCGCGAGCACGGCGTCGCGGACGCGCCGCTCGGTGTCGACGTCATCGAGATGCCCGTGCTCGCGGCGCTCCGCGCCGAGGGCATCGACACCGTCGACGGCCAGCAACTGTTCCTCGAGGCGCGCCGCACCAAGACCCGCGACGAGATCGCGCTGCTCACCCAGGCGTGCGCGATGGTCGACGCCGCCTACGAGGAGCTCTACGGGTTCCTGCGGCCAGGCGTACGCGAAAACGAGTGCGTGGGCCTGGTGAGCAAGGTCCTCTACGACCTCGGCAGCGAGTTCGTGGAAGGGGTCAACGCGATCTCCGGTGAGCGCTGCTCGCCGCACCCGCATGTGTTCAGCGACCGGATCATCCGCCCGGGCGACCCGGCGTTCTTCGACATCCTGCACAGTCACCTCGGCTACCGGACCTGTTACTACCGCACGTTCGCGGTCGGCAGCGCGTCACGAGCGCACCGGGACGCCTACGTCCGCTGCCGTGAGTACATGGACCAGGCCATCGCCCTGGTCAAGCCGGGCGCGACAACGGCCGACATCGTGTCGGTCTGGCCGCGCGCCGAGGAGTTCGGCTTCCCTGACGAGACCGCGGCGTTCGCGCTCCAGTACGGCCACGGCGTGGGCCTGTCCATCTGGGAGAAACCGATCTTCAGCAGGCTCGTGTCTCTCGATCATCCGGAGACCCTCGAGGAGGGCATGGTGTTCGCGCTCGAAACCTATTGGCCGGCCTCGGACGGCTGGTCGGCGGCGCGCATCGAGGAGGAGATCGTCGTCACCGGCGGCGGCTGCGAGATCATCACCAAGTTCCCGGCCGAGGAACTGCTTGTCGCCGGGCGCAAGTACTGGACCGCGGGAGGCGAGCTGAACACCCTGCGCGACGCCCAGTCCCACCGCAACACCCGGTCCCACCGCAACAGCCAGGCCTACGGCGACACCGAATCCCACGGCAACACCGGCGGCGAGCCGCTATGACGGCGCCGACCACGCGCACCGGCCCCGCCATCGGCGCCGCGGAACTGCTGACGCTCTACGAGCGGATGGCACTGATCCGTGCCACCGAGAAGGCCGCTTACGACCTGTTCATGCTGGGCCTGGTCAAGGGCACGACGCACCTGGCGGCCGGCCACGAGGCGGTGGCGGTGGGCGCGAGCGCCGCGCTGCGCGACGACGACTACGTGTTCGCCACCTATCGCGGCCATCACCACGCGATGGCCCGCGGCGCGACCCCCGCCGAGTGCCTCGCCGAGCTCATGAGCAAGGCCACCGGCGTCTGCCGGGCCAAGGGTGGCTCGATGCACCTCACCAAGGCCAGCGCGGGGATGCTCGGCTCGTACGCGATCGTGGGCTCGCACCTGCCGATGGCCGCGGGTGCCGCCTGGTCTGCGCGGCTACGCGGCACCGGCCAGGTCGCTGTCGCGTTCTTCGGCGACGGCGCCACGAACATCGGCGCCTTCCACGAGGCGCTCAACCTCGCGTCGGTGTGGAAGCTGCCCGCGCTCTTCATCTGCGAGAACAACCTCTACATGGAGTACACGCCGATCGCGCAGGTGACCTCCGTGGCCAACCCCGCCGCCGACCGCGCGGCCGCGTACTCGCTGCCCGGCCAGGTGGTCGACGGCAACGACGTCGTGGTGGTCAAGCACGTCGTCGGGGAGGCCGCCGCCCGCGCGCGCCGCGGCGAGGGCCCCACCGTCATCGAAGCGCGGACGTACCGGCACTACGGGCACAGCCGCGCGGACCCGGCGAAGTACCGGCCGGCCGAGGAAGTGGAAAGCTGGCTGCGTCGTGACCCGCTCGACATCGCCCGCGCCAGGCTCGAGTCCGCCGGGGTCCCCTCCGATGCCGTCGCGCAGGCCGACGAGCGCGTCGCCCGCGTCGTGGCGGCCGCGATCGAGGCGGGGAAGGCCGCGCCCGACCCCGATCCAGCGGAGGCGCTCACCGACGTATGGGCGGACGGAGGCGCGGCATGGCGGACCTGATGACCTACCGTGAGGCCGTCGCGGAGGGCATCGCGCGCGAGATGCGGCGCGACCCGGCCGTCGTCTGCCTCGGCGAGGACATCGGCGCCGCGGAAGGCGTCTTCAAGACGACCACGGGCCTGCTCGCCGAGTTCGGGCCTGACCGGGTGTGGGACACCCCGATATCCGAGCAGGCGATCGCCGGGGCCGCCATGGGTGCGGCCATGACCGGCCTGCGGCCGGTGGCGGAGATCATGTTCAGCGACTTCCTCGCCTGCTGCTGGGATTACATCGCCAACGAGATCCCCAAGGTCAGGTACATGACCGGAGGTCAGGTCACGGTGCCGCTCGTGGTCAGGACCGCCAACGGAGGTGGCCTGGGCTTCGGCGCACAGCACTCGCAGGCCGTGGAGAACTGGGCGCTCACCGTGCCCGGGCTGAAGATCGTCGCCCCCGCCACGCCCGCCGACGTGGTCGGGCTGATGGCCGCGTCCGTCCGCAGCGACGATCCCGTCGTCTTCTTCGAGCACAAGGGCCTGTTCGCGACCAAGGGACCCAAGCCGCCATCAGATCACGTGGTCGAACTCGGCCGCGCCGCGGTGGCGCGCGAAGGCGCCGACGTCACGCTCGTCGCCCTCGCGTCGACCGTGCCCGTCGCGCTCAGCGCCGCGGCGGTACTGTCCACCGGGGGCATCTCGGCCGAAGTCGTGGACCTGCGCTGCCTGGTGCCGCTGGATATGCGGACGGTGCTGAACTCGCTGCGGCGCACCTCGCGGCTTGTCGTCGTGGAAGAGAACCCGTATCAGGGCGGCTGGGGCGGCACCGTCGTCTCGATCGTCGCCGACGAGGGCTTCGAGTTGCTCGATGCCCCGCCGCGGCGGGTGGCCGCGGCGTGCGTACCGCTCCCCTTCGCGGCCGTGCTCGAAGAACGGGTCATCCCCACGGTGGCGAAGGTGGTGGCGGCGGTCCGCACGCTCGCCGCTTACTGACCGCACCGAAGGTGACATCCATGCGCATGGCCCGCGTACGCTTCTCCCACCGCGCCGAGGCGGCTCGCCACGATGCGGGACGTGCTGGACGCCGTCGTGTTCCTGCTGCGTAACGGGTCGGTGAGCGGTGTCGATCGCAACGTTGACGGAGGCTGGCTGCTGACATGAGTGAGGCCACTGCCCGGGGTGCCACCCCCCGGACCCCCCAGGACGAGCCAGCGCGCGACCCGGCTCACCGCGACGACGCACGCGTGGGCTGGATCGGCACCGGCCGGATGGGCAGCGCGCTCGCCGTCCGGCTGGTTCGCGCCGGATACGACGTCGCCGTCCACAACCGGACCCGGGCCAAGGCAGCGGCGCTCGGCGAGGCCGGTGCCACGGTCGTGGACAGCATCACCGACCTGGCCGGACGCGGCATCGTCTTTGTCATCGTCGCATCCGATGCCGCCTTCGCCTCGGTGGCGGCCGAGGTGCTCGCCGCGGGCCCCCCTGGCATCCTCGTGGACTGCTCGACCGTGTCGGCCGAGGTGTCCGCCCAGGTCCGGGCCGACGCGGCCGCGGTAGGGACGGCGCTGCTCGCGGCGCCGGTGAGCGGCAACCCGGGCGCCGTCGCGGCCGGGAACGCGACTTTGGTCGTGTCCGGGCCGGCCGATGCCTTCAGGCGGGCCGAGCCCGTGCTCGAAGTACTTGGCCGCGCGGTGACCTATGTGGGCGACGGCGAGGTCGCCCGCCTGGTGAAGCTCTGCCACAACGTGTTCCTCGGCGTCGTCATCCAGTCACTCGTGGAGATCACGGTGCTCGCGAACAAGGCCGGCGTCTCGCGGACCTCGTTCCTCGACTTCCTCAACTCCTCCGTGCTCGGCTCGACGTTCACGGGGTACAAGGCGCACGCGCTTACCGAGCTCGACTTCACTCCCACGTTCACTACCCGCCTGCTCCGCAAGGATCTTGACCTGGGTCTCGCGGCGGCACGCGACCTCGAGGTCCCGATGCCGCTCGCGGCGGCGGCGCACCAGATCATCCAGGCGGCCGTCGGGGCCGGGCACGCGGACCAGGACTTCGCCTCGCTGATCGTCGAGGAAGCCCGCGCGGCGGGGATGCCGCTGCGGCCCGAGGACCCGGCAACGGCCTGACCGGTTAATCCTGCGCCGCGGTCAGTTCCGCGAGTTGCCTCGCGTTGACCTGCGCGTAGTCGCGGTAACAGTTGTTCATCACCAGGTGGGTGACGTCGGCCTCGCTGGCCAGCCGCCGCAGCTTGGGAGCCCACTCCCGCAGTTCGTCCTCGGAGTACAGGTAGCCGAACCGCTCGTGAATGTCCTTGCTCTGCCACTTGCTCGAGTGACCGTGGAACCGCACCACGGCAAGTGGCGCGGTCGCGGCGAGCACGGGCGGTATCGACGTCGGATAGCCCTGCGGCATGTCCACGCTGACGTACGCCAGGCCGTACTTGCGCAGGAAGTCCAGGGTCTCGTCGCGATTCTGCTCGCTCATCCAGGTGTGGTTGCGGAACTCGACGCAGACCCTCATCGGATCGCAGCGCGCCTTGCATTCCAGCAGGTAGTCCTTTCTGGGCCGGCCGATCACGAACCACTGCGGGAACTGGAACAAGATCGCGCCGAGCTTGCCCGCGTCGTGCATCGGCCGGAGCGCGTCGAGGAAGCGCTTCCAGACCTCGTCGACGATGGCCGGGTTGACATCGCGGAGGTAAAGATTCTTCTGCGGGTTCCCCAGCTGCTCACGGAGATCCTTGTAGAGCGCTCCCGGCCGCGTGGGGTGCTGCGTCAGCAGCGAGAACGCCTTGACGTCGAAGGTGAACCGCGCCGGGGTGCGGTCCCGCCACAGCTCCACGGTGCGCTGCGCGGGCGGCGCGTAATACGTGGAATCCACCTCGACCAGGGGAAACTGGCTGGCGTAGTAGGCCAGCCGCTCCGCCGGAGTGTGCGCCGTCTTCGGATACCAGCCGGACTCGAGCAGCGTCTTGTCCGTCCACGACGCCGTCCCCACCAGGACCTGTCCCATGCGGGCAATTCTTCCCAGAAATAGCGGGGGTGACCTCAGCGAACCGGGTGCTCGCGCCCGGCCGGCCCGCTGGCGAACACCCAGAGGACGTTGCTGGTGGCGGCCGCGATCACCCGCCGCACCGCTGGCCGCGCGGTCTCGCGGGGGCAGGACAAGGCGGGCATCGCGGCCGTCGGCAGGCCGCAGGCCCAGCCCTCGGTGCCCGCGTCGAACACGCCCGCGCGGCCGCGGGCGACGTAGTAGGTGACGTCGCTTTCGACCGGCTGCCCATAGCAGTTCTCCGGTGAGCGCGCGAAGACACCGATCGGGCTTGGTGCCGCCCCCGACGCGTCGGGCACGTCGAACTCCACGCCGACCAGGCCGGGCAACGCGGTGCCGAGGTGCGCGCCGCTGCCCGCCCAGATCCAGCCGCCAGGGTCGGTCACCACCATCGGCGCGCGCGCCGAAAAACAGCCGTAGGCCTGCCCGATCAGCGAGCTCTCCGGATCGGCGCTCGGCGGGTCTGGCCAGTTGCCTGTCACGCGCGCATTGTCGGTGCCGTACAGCGGATCTTCCAGTGGGTCCTTGTAGTTGATTTCGATCCGGTCGCTGCCGAGGCGCGAGGACGCGAAACGGATCTTGCGGTAGATCGCGTTGGCACCGAAGAACGCGACGTTCACGCCGCGGTCACGCGCGCGGGTGACCGCGGCGCGCATCCCTGGCGACCAGTACTCGTCGTGCGACTCGCTGACCACGCCGCGGGCGCCGTCGAGCACGTGCGGGTGCAGGTCAAGGTCGACGCTGCTGACGTACGCCAGCGGAAGGCCCAGCCGCTCCGCGTACGTGAGCAGCGGCTGTTCCTCGGTGAAGAAACTGCCCGCGCCTGCCTCGCTCGAGTAGGGCCGGTCGAAGCTGACCACCCGGGCGCGCGTCGCGTAGCTGCCGTCCGGGCCCTGGTAGAGGTCGTAGCCGCCCCACCCGTTGTAGGCCTGGAACGAGGTGGTCGGCTGGACGAGGACCAGCCGGCCGGCCACCGACGGCGAGCGGATGACCAGCGGCACATAGCGCTGCGCGCCCGAGGCGGCGTCGAGGCGGAGCAGGTAGGAGCCCGGCGGCCAGCCGGCGGTGGGCAGGGTAAGGGTGGGCCGCCAGGGCGCGACCGCCATACCGTGCGCGAGCACCACCCCCCGGGGCTGCCGCACTCCGGCTATCACCGGCGAGGTCCACACCAGCCGCGCGAGCGCGCCGCCGTACCACCCGAAACGCAGCGCGCGCACGCGGAAGGTGGCCGCGGTCGTGGACACGAAGAGCCGCACCGGCGACCCCGGCCGCGCGCTCGCGTGGTCCGCGTAACCCTCGATCGCGCTGCCGCGGCCGGACCGGGCAACGCGCCAGCCCGGATAACCGGACAGTGCGTTCTCCGCGCGGATGTCGGCGCCAGGCCCGAGGGCCACCGTCCGCGGCGGCGATGACCGCGCTTGCGTCGCCGTACCCGCGGGCCGGTTATCCGCCGGCCGCTGGTCCGCGCACCCGGCGACGGTCAGGACCGCGGCGAGCACCACAACGATCCAGAACGGCTCCCGCGGACGCGCGACCGTCACGAGCACGGCCTCCGGCTCCAGTGGTAGATGTCGACTTGGCGGCCCAAGCGTAGGGCATGTCATAGGTCTCTGGCGGCGCGGATCGGCGCCCAGACGACGACCGGCGGCGTTGTCGTCGTCGCCGATACAAACCAGTATCTGCTCCTCGAAGACAAGCACCGCCTGGCCGGATCGCCGCCTGGCCCTGCTGGCTTGGGATGGCGCCCGCATCCACCGAGATCTACGGGACACACCCTAACCGGGCAATCCGGTCACGAGCCGGGGATGCGCGGATCGCGTGCCGGCCGCGCGAGGCCGATGGTGGACACTTACAAGACTGGTGACGGCTCCGCCGTGCGCGACGGGTCGCGGCAGCCGTTCGGGAGAAGGTTGGGAGAGATATGCAAGTGCCCGATGGGCTCACCGGGTTCACGAAGCTCCTTGGCATCGAATTCACCGAGGTTGGTGCCGATCGCACCGTGCTGTCCCTTGAGATCACGCCCGAGTTGCTGCAGCCGTACGGGATCTTGCACGGCGGCGTGCACTGCGCCCTGGTGGAGACGGCGGCGAGCTTCGGCGCCGCGCTGTGGATCGGCGACCGCGGCCAGGTCGTCGGCGTCGCCAACCACACCAACTTCCTGCGGGCCGTCGGGTCCGGCCGCATCACGGCGGTCGCCACCCCGATCTATCGTGGCCGGACGCAACAGCTGTGGCAGGTCGTGATCAGCGACGAGGGCGGCCGGGAAGTCGCCAGGGGCGAGTTGCGGCTGGCGAACATCGAATCGCCGGATGTCTTCGGCGCGGCCCGCGAGGCCACGCAGGCATGACCACACGGGTGATCGACGCGCACGTGCACGTCGCGGCCATGCCGGGTCTGAAGCTGCCGATATCGCGCTGGAAGGCGGGCTTCACGGCCGGCGATCTGCCCGGCCTGTACGACGAGGACGGCCGCCCGCGCCCCGACGTGTTCGCCCGCCACCTCGACGCCGAGGGTGTGGACTGCGCCCTGCTGTTCAGCGAGTACAGCCCCCGGGTCACCGGCTGGCAGGTCATCGAGGATGCCGTCCCTTTCGCCAAGTACGACCCGGACCGGTTCCGGCTTGTCGCCAACGTCAACCCGCACGTCCACCACCCGCTGCTCACCGAACTGCGCCGCCAGCGTGATCTCGGCGCGATCGCGCTCAAGCTGCATCCCGTGCACGCGGGCTTCGCGATGGACTCCGCCGAACTCTTTCCGGTCTACGCCTACTGCGAGGCCGAACACGTCCCGGTGATCGTGCACGCGGGCACGAGCACGTTCCCCGGC
>DATFVJ010000013.1:0-12912 GCA_035260365.1 Streptosporangiaceae bacterium | reverse complement strand
GCGTCGGTGCCGGCGGACAGGCAGTAGGGCACCGGCAACGCGCCCGCGTCCTGCGAGGTCAGCGCCTCTTCCATGGCCGTCACGAGGGCACCCGCGTAATCGGTCTCGATGGCGCTGTCGTGGTGCACGAAATCGCGTACGACGTCCGGGCCGCAGCGGATGTACCTGCTGCAGGCCGCGGAGAAAGGAATGGCCTGGCTGCGGTTGACCGCGCGAGGGACCGCGGGCCACGGTTCCATGCTGAACGACGACAACGCGGTCACCGAGCTCGCCGATGCGATCGCGCGGCTGGGCAGGCACGACTTCGGCGTCCGCATGACACCGACCGTGCAGGCGTTCCTCGAGCAGGCGGCGGAGGTCCTCGAGGTCGAGTTCAGCCCCGACCGCTACCAGGAAATACTTGACAAACTGGGCCCGATCTCCCGAATCACCGGTGCGACGCTCCGCAATACAACTAATCCGACGATGCTGCAGGCGGGGTACAAAGTAAACGTTATACCGCAGGTAGCTTCCGCACAGGTCGACGGTCGTTTTCTGCCCGGGTACGAGGAGGAGTTCCTGGCCGAGCTTGATCGCGTGCTCGGCCCTCGCATTCAGCGCGAGTTCATTCACCGCGACATCGCACTCGAGACAACTCTCGACGGCGAGCTCGTCGCGGCAATGACCCGCTCGCTGCTCGCTGAGGACCCCGCGGCCAGGGTAGTTCCGTACTGCCTGTCCGGCGGAACCGACGCCAAATCGTTTGCCAGGCTCGGTATACGGTGCTTTGGATTCGCGCCGCTCAAGCTGCCGTCGGATCTGGACTTTTCCGGAATGTTCCATGGCGTGGACGAGCGCGTACCCGTTGACGCGCTCCGTTTTGGCACGCGCGTGCTCGACAAATTCTTTGATCAATGTTAGTCCTTCGCGCGAGGTCAGAGCGCTAGCGCCGGCCGGGCGCCAAAGTCACCACGCGACACTTTTCTGAATTTCTCCACTGTGTACGGGGCGTGGTGTTACGGTGACCCTCTGTACAGGACTGGTCGCGCGGCCGTACTGGCCGCCGGCCGGAGATCCCCACGCCCAACCCTGATGGCCGCCGGAGGCCGTGCGGCGCACGCCGGTGACCGGGCCAGACAGCACCCGAATCCCTACATGAATGCAGGTATGTACATGAGCACGTTCGCATGGGCCAGACGCATGGCCAAGATCACCTTGCTGGCAGCCGTGTTCGCCGCGAGCGGCACGGGTGTCGCGTTCGCGGGAGACACGACGAGCGGTGACGGCGGCGTCCTGAGCGGCAACCAGGTAGACGTCCCTGTGTCGATTCCCATCAGCGTCTGCGGCAACGCGGTCGCCCTGCTCGGCGACGCGCTTGGCGTCTGCACCGCGGACATGCCCGCAAGCGGCGCGGCGACCGGGCCGGAGTACACCTCGGGCGACAACTCGCTGCTCAGCGGCAACCAGATCAACGTTCCTGTCAGCGTGCCCGTGGCGGTCTGCGGGAACGCGATCGCGGCGCTCGGCCGGGCAAGCGCGCACTGTCACGGCAGCAGCCGGGTGACCGGGTCCGCGGTCGGCTCAGGCGACGGCGGCTACGGAAGTGACAGCGATCACGGAGATCTTGGCAGCCCGGCGGACGCTGGCGGCCCGGGCGGCGGCAACATGACCGGCGGCGGGCACCGGCCCTGCGACAACGGCCACAGCAGCAGCGGCCAGCCGGCGGACAACGACGGCGTGCCCGGCGGCACCACGCACCATGGGCACACGCCTGGCGCCCCGGGCCACGGGCACACGCCCGGCAGCACCAGCCATCACGGCACGCCCGCCAGCACCACCCCCCACGGGCACCAGCTGCAGCAGGGGCTCGGCGCGCCCGCGGCGCTGACGTCGGGCCCGGTCAGCGGCGGGCTGCCGACCACCGGCACCAACCTCGAAGCCCTGCTCGCGCTGGCCTGCGCTGCGATCGCCCTCGGCGCGGGCGCGCTCGCCGTGACCGGGCGCGGGCGCGTGCTCCGCAGGCACCGCGCGGGTTCGCTCAGGTAACTGCCCGCACGTGACAAGCGGCACGCGCGCCCGGCCCGTTCAGGTGGTACCGGGCGCCGCGGGCCGCGCGGGCGCTTTGCCCGTCCCGGGTGCGCGGCCCGGGGCGGGCAAAGCCCTGTCCGCCGCCATTGGCCGCGCCGGGGTGCGGCGAACCCGCGGCCGCGCCGCGAAGCGGCCGCCCCGCAAGATACCGCGCGGTTCCATGCGCGACGCATCAGCGGCCACCGTAGACAGTGCGAGCCTGGGGGGCGAGACCCAACGCGGGGGGTCCGGGGTCGCCCCCCGGGCTAGCAGTGCCCCGCTGCGCCGCATCCGCGGCCGCCGTAGTGACAGTGCGAGCCCGGGGGCGATCCCCCGGACCGCCCGCTGCGCCGCACCTGGCGCATCTGCGGCCGCCGTTATGGATCATGATCCCGAACGGCTTCGCGGGCGGGCGCGGCCGCGCAGTGCGGTGCGGGCCGTACGGTGTCGGCGGTATGGTGCCGCCCGTGGCCGGCGGCGCGCGTCACGCGCCGCGGCAGACAATCGAAGCATCACCCGAACCTGGCCGCCGCGCCGGCACCGCATACATAACAGCGGCACCGCAGGTGCCACAGTGGCGCAGCAGTGCCCACGCCAGCGGCACTCTGGCGTCACATGGTCCGAACCGGGCGTATGATCCTGCGGCGCAGGGTCGCTTTCCTGCTGCCGTCCGCGAACAGCAGGAGCCGGGTGAGTTCCCAGTCGCCGTACTCAGCGTGATCTGTGAGGATCCGCCGCGCGGCGTCGGGGGACAATCCGCGTGGCAGATAAACGACGAGGTAGGAGTACTGGGTCATCGAGTCTCATTCTGCGCAGTTGGCGCCGCCGCGCAACCTCACGCAAACTTCTGCCGAAATACGGGTAACGTCACCTCGTCTGTACTGCGGCAGCCGCGGCCCGCTGGCGGTGAGCGCGGCTGGAACATACGCTGCAGCGCGGAGGGTTACAGGACCATAACAGGAACGGCACCGGTAGCGGTGGACGACCGGCCGCGCGGTGACGAGATGCAGTGCCGGCGCGTTCGGGGCGCCGGGCGCAGCGATGCCAGCTGGATGTGAGGGATTAACGAGGGTGCCAGATAGCAAACGGGGTGCCACCGGCGGCGCCAAGGGCGGAACCCGGCTTGTCATCGTCGAGTCGCCGGCCAAGGCCAGAACGATCGCCGGGTATCTCGGCCGGGGTTACGTGGTCGAGTCGAGCATCGGCCACATCCGTGACCTGCCCGACAAGGCAGCCGACATACCGGCCAAGTACAAGAAGGAGCCGTGGGCCCGTCTCGGTGTCAACGTCGACGCCGGCTTCGAGCCGCTGTACGTGGTGAACCCTGACAAGCGGCAGCAGGTCGGCAAGCTGCGGAAACTGCTCGGGGACGCGGACGAGTTGCTGCTCGCCACGGACGAGGACCGTGAGGGCGAGGCGATCGCCTGGCACCTGCTCGAGGTTCTCAAGCCGAAGGTGCCCGCACGCAGGATGGTCTTCCACGAGATCACCCCCGAGGCGATCGCCCACGCGGTCGCCAGCCCTCGTGACCTCAACCAGCGGCTGGTGGACGCGCAGGAGACCCGGCGCATCCTCGACCGGCTGTATGGCTACGAGGTCTCGCCGGTGCTGTGGAAGAAGGTCATGCCCCGGCTGTCCGCGGGCCGAGTTCAGTCGGTCGCGACCAGGCTCGTGGTGGAGCGGGAGCGAGAGCGGATCGCGTTCAGGCCCGCGGGCTACTGGGACCTCGAGGCGGTGTTCGGCAGCCGCAGAAGCGACGCCGACCCGCCGGAGTTCGCCGCCGCGCTCGTCGCGCTCGACGGGCGCCGGGTCGCGCAGGGGCGTGATTTCTCCTCGGTGGGGGAACTGACCACCGATGCCGTGCACCTGGGCGAAGCCGACGCGGCCGGACTGGCCCAGCGGCTCGAGCGGGCGGCCTTCACCGTCCGTTCGGTGGAGACAAAGCCCTACCGGCGCTCGCCCTACGCGCCCTTCAGGACGACGACGCTGCAGCAGGAGGCCTCGCGCAAACTCGGTTTCCCGGCCAGCCGCACGATGCGGGTCGCACAGCGGCTCTACGAGAACGGGCACATCACCTATATGCGGACCGACAGCATCCAGCTGTCGGATACGGCGATCGCCGCCGCCCGCCGGCAGGCGAGGAGGCTCTTCGGTGCCGAGTACGTTCCGGACGCGCCGCGCGTCTACCGGAGCAAGGTCAAAAACGCGCAGGAGGCGCACGAGGCGATCCGCCCGGCCGGCGACGAGTTCGCGACGCCCTCGGCGAGCGGGCTGACCGGCGACGAGTTCCGGCTGTACGAGCTGATCTGGAAGCGCACCGTCGCCTCGCAGATGAAGGACGCGACCGGCGAGTCGGTGTCGGTCCGGGTGGCCGGCCGGTCGAGCGCGGGCGAGGATGCGGAGTTCGGGGCGTCCGGCAAGGTCATCACGTTCTACGGGTTCCTGAAGGCGTACGTCGAGGACGCCGACGACCCGGACACCGACCGCGAGGACGCGCAGCGCCGGCTGCCGGCGCTCGCCGCGAACGACCCGCTGACCGTCATCCGCCTGGCCGCTGCCGGGCACAGCACCCGCCCTCCGGCCAGGTACACCGAGGCGACCCTGGTCAAGGAACTCGAGGACAGGGAGATCGGCAGGCCGTCCACCTACGCGTCGATCATGGGCACGATCCTCGATCGCGGTTACGTCTTCCGCAAGGGGACGGCGCTCGTCCCCTCGTTCCTCGCGTTCGCCGTGGTCACGCTGCTCGAACGGCATTTCGGGCACCTGGTCGACTATGACTTCACCGCGCGGATGGAGGACGTGCTCGACGAGATCGCCCGCGGTGAGGCGGCCCGCGTGCCGTGGCTGCGCCGCTTCTACTTCGGCGAGAACGGCGCCACCGGCGAGGAAGGGCTGAAGGACCTTGTCAGCGATCTCGGCGACATCGACGCCAGGGAAGTCAGCTCGTTCCCGCTGCCCGGAACGTCGATCGTGGTGCGGGTCGGCAGGTACGGCCCCTACCTGGAGCGCGGCGGGGAGCGGGTCAACATCCCCGAGGGCACGGCGCCGGACGAACTGACGCAGGAGCGAGCCGAGGAGCTTTTCGCGCAGCCGAGCGGCGAGCGCGTGCTCGGCACCGATCCGCAGACCGGGCGGACGATCGTGGCCAAGGTGGGCCGGTACGGGCCGTACGTCACCGAGGTGCCCGATCCGGAGGCGCCAGGCGCATCTGACGCCGCCGCGGCCGGCGGCGAGGCGGCGGCGGGTGGCGCCACGGCGAAGGGAGCCACGGCGAAGGGAGCCAAGGCCAGGGCGGCCAAGCCGGAAGCGGCCAAGCCGCGCGCCGCCTCCCTGCTCAAGACCATGACGATCGACACGGTGACGCTGCAGGACGCGCTGCGGCTGCTCACCCTGCCCCGGGTGCTCGGCGAAATCGACGGTGAGCAGGTCACGGTGCAAAATGGCCGTTATGGGCCCTACGCAAAGAAGGGCACGGACAGCAGGTCGCTCGGGAGTGAGGAGGAGCTTTTCACGCTGACCCTCGCGGGCGCGAAGGTACTGTTCGCGCAGCCGAAGACCCGCGGCCGCGCGCGCGGCGCCGGCGCCCCCCCGCTGCGTGAGCTTGGTGACGATCCGGTGACGGGCAAGTCGCTCGTGATCAAGTCCGGCCGCTACGGTCCGTACGTGACGGACGGTGAGACGAACGCCTCCCTGCGAAAGGGTGACGAGGTGGAGTCCATTACCCTGCAGCGTGCCGCGGAGTTGCTCGCCGACCGGCGGGCGGCCGGGCCGGCCCCACGACGTAGCGGGTCACGGGCCTCGTCCAGATCCTGAGCGGTACGCTCTCCCCGGAACCCGCGTGCCCGCTTTGACCTCCCCGATACGGTGGCGCAATGATTCTCCGCGCTCCAGCTAACCGACAACGGCGCGGCGTGCTGTCCATCAAGCCGTTCCGCCGGCTGTGGATCGCGCTCGCGTTGTCCAGCCTGGGGGATTGGCTCAGCATTCTCGCGCTCACCGCGCTGGCATTCCAGATCACCCAAGGCAGAGGCGTGGCGACCCAGAGTTACGCGGTCGCGGGCGTCTGGATCGCCACGCTGCTGCCCGCGCTCCTGCTCGGCCCCCTCGCCGGCGCGGCCGCCGACCGCCTCGATCGCCGGATGACCATGATCGTCGGCGACATCATTCGCGGCCTGCTATTCCTCTCGATCCCAATTTTCCCGAACCTGACCTGGATCTTCGTCGCGAAATTCGTGGCCGGATGCGCCTCTTTGTTCTGGACGCCGGCCAAGGACGCGACCGTGCCGAACCTGGTCCCGCCCGACCGGCTGGAACGGGCCAACCAGCTCAGCCTGTTCACCACCTACGGCAGCGCGGTCCTCGCGGGCATCCTGTTCAGCACGCTCGCCCTGGTGAGCAAGGCGCTCGGCTCGATCTCGCCGTACTTCAACACCAACCAGGTGAACCTGGCCCTGTACTTCAACGCGGCGACCTTCGGTGTCTCCGCGCTCACCGTGTTCTTCCTGCAGATCCCGAAGCGCAAGGACCGCGGCCACATCTCGGCGCCGTCCGTGGCGAGGACCATTTGGGAAGGCTGGAAATTCCTCGGCCACACGCCCGTGGTCCGCGGGCTCCTCATCGGCATGATCGGCGCCTTCGCCGCGGCCGGCGTCATCATCGGGATCGGCAAGCCGTACATCACCGACACGCTGCACGGCGGCAACGCGGGCTGGGGCGCGGTGTTCGTCGCGATCTTCGTCGGGCTGGCCGGCGGGATGTTCCTCGGCTCACGCGTGCTGCATGGGTTCAGCCGCCGGCGCCTGTTCGGGCTGTCCATCACCGCGGCGGGGATACCCCTCGCCCTGATGGCGCTCATACCGAACCTGGTGATCCTCACCGTCCTCGTCGTCATTCTCGGCGGCCTGGCCGGGATCGCGTACGCGACCGGTTACACGATCGTCGGGCTCGAGGTCGACGACAGCCTCCGTGGCCGCACCTTCGCGTTCATGCAGTCCGCCATCCAGATCATCCTGCTCGCCAGCGTCGCGGCCGCGCCGGTGCTTTCCGGTGTCATCTCCGGTGCGGCGGGATCGGGCAGGCTGCGAATCGGCAAGGTCGCCTACAGCAGCATCGGCGACAACGTGATGCTGCTCCTGGCGGCCGTGGTCGCGGTGGTGCTCGGCGTGGTCTCGTACCACCGGATGGACGACCGCCGCGGCATACCGTTCGTCCCTGACCTGCTCGCGGCGATCCGCGGCGAGGCGCTTGTGCTCGAGGAGCCCAAGCGCCCGCGCGGCCTGCTGCTCGCGCTCGAGGGCGGCGAGGGCGCGGGCAAGACCACCCAGGCGCGGCTGCTCGGCATCTGGCTCAGGGACCAGGGGTACGAGGTGGTCGCCACCCAGGAGCCCGGCGCCACGAAGGTGGGGATGCGGCTGCGCGCGCTGCTGCTCGACAAGTCGCACGCCGGCCTTTCGCCGCGCGCGGAGACCCTCATGTACGCGGCGGACCGCGCCGAGCACGTGGCCTCGGTGATCCAGCCGGCCCTCGACCGCGGCGCGATCGTCATCACCGACCGCTACGTCGACTCCTCGCTCGCCTACCAGGGCGCGGGCCGGCAGCTGCCGGTCGAGGAGGTCGCGCTGCTGAACCGGTGGGCGACCGGGGGGACGATGCCCGACCTCACGATCCTGCTCGACCTTCCGCCCGCGGCGGGCCTGGCGCGCCGTGCCCCGTCGGCCGACCGGCTCGAATCCGAGCCCATCGGGTTCCACGAACGGGTCCGGCAGGGATTTCGCGCGCTCGCCGCCGCCGAGCCCGGCCGCTACCTGGTCATCGACGCCGCGCGGCCGCCCGAGGACATCAGCCGCCGGATCCAGGAGCGGATCAGGGACATCCTGCCCGACCCCGTGCCCGCCGTGGCCGAGGCGATTACCGGCAGCTTCCCCGCCGTGCGGGACTGACCGTCGTGAGCGTCTTCGACGACCTGGTGGGCCAGGACGATGTGGTCGCGGAGCTTCGCCACGCCGCCGCCGCGGCCACCGCACTCCGGGCCGCGGCGAGCCCGGAGTTGACCGAAGGCACGGCCGGGATGACGCACGCCTGGCTCTTCACCGGCCCACCGGGCTCCGGCCGGTCGGTCGCGGCGCGCGCGTTCGCGGCCGCGCTGCTGTGCCCCGACCTCGGCTGCGGGCACTGCGCCTCCTGCCATCAGGTCCTCGCCGGCACGCACGCCGACGTGCTCCTCGTCCGCCCGGACGGGCTGTCCTACGGCGTCAGGCAGACCAGGGATCTCGTGCTCAGGGCCGCGACGGCGCCGTTCGGCGGCCGCTGGCGCGCGATCTTGTTCACCGGCGCCGACCGCGCGACGGAACAGGCCGCGAACGCGCTGCTCAAGGCCATCGAGGAGCCGTCGCCGCGGACCGTGTGGCTGCTGTGCGCGCCGTCACCCGACGACCTGGTGCCGACGATCCGGTCGCGGTGCCGCCTGGTCACGTTGCGCACCCCGCCCGCGAGCGCGATCGCGGACATGCTGTCGCGGCGGGACGGCATCGACGCCGGCCTCGCGCTGCGGGCCGCCCGTGCGGCCCAGGGTCACATCGGCCGGGCGCGCCGGCTCGCCACCGATCCCGAGGCGGCCAGCCGCCGCGCCGAGGTGCTCCGCGTGCCCTTCAGCGTCGACGGGCTCGGCCAGGCGATCGCCGCCGCCGCGCGGCTCGTCGAAGCCGCGGACGCGGAGGCGGCCGCCGTCACCGCCGAACTCGACGAGCCGGAACAGGCGGAGCTGCGCCGCGCGTTCGGCGAAGGCTCGACGGGCAAGGGCGTCGCCAAGGCGGTACGCGGTGGCGCCGGGGCGCTGAAGGAGCTCACCGACAGGCAGAAGTCCCGCGCCACCCGGGTGAAGCGTGATTCGCTCGACCGCGCGCTGCTCGACCTGGCCTCGTTCTACCGTGACGTCCTGGCCGTCCAGTTCGGCGCCACCGTGGAATTGGCCAACACAGACATCGAGCCGGACATCAGGCGGCTGGCCGCCGCGACGACGCCGGAGTCCACCCTGCGCAGGATGCAGGCGATCATGCAGTGCCGCGAGCGGATCGACGCCAACGCGCACCCGCTGCTCGCCGCGGAGGCCATGACGCTCGCCCTCATGGCCGGCTGACGAACCGGCTCCTATCACAGCCCGCCCGCCCAATGGGGGCTCTGCCCTACTGACGATCTTGGCATCTTGTCAAGACCCGCGGAAGGGGTGAACGCGCCAGTACGCGGCACCCGTTGGACAGCAGCCCTTGCCCCGTGAGACGCCCAGGCAGACCGCAGGCGCAGGTGGTTCGCCACGCGGCAGCCGTTAGGGATATGAATCGGTAGCGGCCGCGCGGGCGATCTCACCGGCCCGCGCCGTAAGCTGGACGGATGGGCATGATGATGGCCGTCAGCTTCGAGCGGTATGGCCGGCTCTACTACCTCGATCCCGGGCCGCACACCCCCAAGGTCGGGGACAAGGTGCTGGTGCCCACGGACGCGGGGCCGGAGGTGGCCGAGTGCATCTGGGCACCGCAGTGGGTGTCGGAGGACATCGGCGGCATGCCCCTGTGCGCCGGTCCGGCCGGCCAGGACGACCTGGCGCGCGACGACAACTGCCGGGTACGGCGCGCGGAAGCCCGCCAGCTGAGCAAGCGGCTCGTGCGTAAGCAGGGGCTGCCGATGAAGGTCACCGCCGTCGACTACCTCGACCGCGACAACGTTTTCGTGATCTACTTCTCCGCGCCGCACCGGGTGGACTTCCGCGAGCTCGTTCGTGATCTTGCCCGCAGCCTGCGCGCCCGGGTCGAGCTGCGCCAGGTCGGGCCCCGTGACGAAGCCAGGCTGCAGGGCGGCATCGGGCCGTGCGGCCGCGACCTGTGCTGCGCGACGTTCCTGAAGGATTTCGAGCCCGTCTCGGTGCGGATGGCCAAGGACCAGGATCTGCCGGTCAACCCGATGCGGATCGCGGGCGCGTGCGGCCGGCTGATGTGCTGCCTCAAGTACGAGCACCCGCTCTACGCGGAGTTCCGCGAGCGGGCGCCGCGGCTCGGCGCGCAGGTGGACTCGCCGCAGGGTACCGGGACCGTGGTCGGCTACAACGTGCCGTCCGACCGGGTCCTCGTGAAGCTGAGCGAGGACGGCCGCAGATGCGCGTGCAGCCGGGCGAGCGTGTGCGGCCCGCGGCAGGCGTACGAAGGCGCGCACGGTGGCAGTGAGGGGTCGAGCGCTGCGGGGTCCAGCGCCGGGGAGCGCGGCGCCGACCCGGAGGTTTCGTGAGCGCAGCGCTCTCGCGTCTCGCCCGCGCGCCTGCCGCCGTCGCCGCCCTCGTCGCCGCTGTCGCGGTCGCGCTGGCCGGGTGCACCGGCGCGGCCCATGGCTCGGCGGGCGCCCCGGTGACCACCTCACCGGCCCCCGCGCATCCCACGCCCACGCCGACCGACGCCGCCGGCTATGACCACCAGGTGCTCGACTGGCGGCCCTGCTCGAGCGGTTTTCGGTGCGCGCGCCTGCTGGTGCCGGTCGACTACACACGCCCGGCCGGCCGCCGGTTCTCGCTTCCCCTGGTGCGGCTGCCCGCCACCGATCCCGGGCACAGAATCGGCGCTATCGTGCTCAACCCGGGCGGGCCGGGCGGATCGGGAGTGGCCTACGCCAGGCAGGCCCGCAGCGTGCTGTCCGCCGCGGTGCTCGCGCGGTTCGACGTGGTCGGCTTCGATCCGCGCGGGGTCGGCGGGAGCAGGCCGGCGATCAGGTGCATGACCGGGCCGCAGCTCGACACGTATCTCGACACGAACGACAATCCGGCCGACGCGGCCCAGATGTCCACGGTGCTCTCCGAGAGCAGGTTCTTCGCGCAGGCGTGTGCGCACGCGGCCGGTCCGCTGCTGCCCTACGTCGGCACCGCCGAGGCAGCCAGGGACATGGACGTCCTGCGCGCCGCCCTCGGTGAGCAGAAACTCACCTACCTGGGCAAGTCGTACGGGACGTACCTCGGCACGTACTATGCACAGCTTTTCCCGCACAACGTCCGTGCCCTTGTCCTCGACGGCGCGCTCGACCCGGCCGAGACGGCGACCGACCAGAACATCGTCCAGGCGGAAGGCTTCCAGGTCGCGTTCAGGTCGTTCGCCACCGACTGTGTGCAACGTTCCGGCTGCCCGCTCGGTTCCGGCGGTTCCGGCGGTTCCGGCGGTTCCGGCGCCGCGGTGACGGCCGCGATCGCCAGGCTCCAGGCTCTGCTGAACCGGGCGGAGGTGACGCCGCTCGCCAACGATCTCGGCGACGGGCGCCCGGGGAACGAGGCGCTGATGACCGCGGGCGTGCTCGCGGCGCTGTACAGCAAGGCGTACTGGCCGCTGCTGCGGCAGGCTTTGAGCAGCGCGTTCGCCGGTGACGGCACCCTGCTGATCGAGCTGGCCGACGCGCTCATGGAGCGAAACGGAAACGGGACGTACTCGAACCTCGCCGAGTCGAACATGGCGATCAACTGTGTGGACCGCTCGTGGCCGCGCGATTTGAGCGCGTGGCGGGCGGCGGCGTCGGCCGCGCGGCGTGACGCGCCCCAGTTCGGTGAGGCGATCATGTGGGGAAGCCTGCCCTGTGCGTACTGGCCCGTGCGCGGCGCGCGCGTTCCCGCGATGCGGGCCGTGGGAGCCCCGCCGATCCTGGTCGTGGGGACCACCCGCGATCCCGCCACACCGTACCGGTGGGCGCAGGCACTCGCCCGCGACCTGTCCACCGGGGTTCTGCTCGGCTGGAACGGTGACGGCCATACCGCGTACATGATGGGCAGCTCGTGCGTGAACTCGATCGTCGACCGCTACCTGCTCGACGGCGCCCCGCCGAAAAGCGGGACGGTCTGCCAGTAGGCGCCGCCAAGCGCCACGCGGGCGTTGGTAAACTCGGTGCGCGCTGTCCCCGCTGTCCGACCGCGGCCCGTGGACGGCCGGCGCCGCCTTAGCTCAGTCGGCAGAGCGGTTCACTCGTAATGAACAGGTCGTCGGTTCGATTCCGACAGGCGGCTCCAAGATCAGACCCCCGTTCCCTTCGCCCGGAAAGTGGCGCATGGCGAGCTGGGTGACTAACTGGGTGACTGAGGGTCTGCACCCGTCGCGGGGAAGATGTCGTCCCATCGTCTCGGCACCTGCGAGCAGGACAGGCCGGATCTGCTTGCGGTAGATCTTCTCCGCGCAGACAGGTCGTCCACGGCTTGATCAGCGAGTACCGGAGAGCAGCCTAACGAGCAAAGAAAACACCAGCTCAGAGCCAGTGTGCGAGTTGGGGCGCGGCACGTACTCAATGGTTGCGGCGCTAGCGTGCTGTTTGCGTACTCTCAGCTCGCTTGTGGCGCCCTGCCTGGTGCTGCTTGTCCCAGGTCCAGCCCCTGAGTCAAGGTCTGTCCGGCTGAGCGAAGAAAAAGAGCTGGCCGAGCAGCTGGCTCGCGGCGGTGATGAGCCGTTGTGCCGTCTCAACAGCCTGCTGGGCTTCGTCTGCCGTGGCCGTGTCTGCGGGCAGGCGCGGATATTCGAGCTCGTTGCGTCGGCGCCGCAGATCTGCAAACGGCCGGAAACCCTCACCGAACTGGGCCCTGACCGCGCGTTCCACCGCATAGTGACCCCCGCTGGTAGTGGCGCGCATCCCTTGCTGCGCCAGCAGGGCGATGCAGGCATACCGTGCGGCGTCGTAAGCCAGGACATAGGCGCTGTGGGGATCGGCGTGCACCACGCTGGCAGCTGTGGCAGCCGTCCGCCGCGCCTGGGTGAGCAGCGGAACGCCGTCGGCCGCCGCGCCCGTCACATACTCCAGCTCCTCCCGGCGGGCGAGTTGCTCTACCTCGGCCTCGCCTCGTTGCCACCTAGCCATCGC
>DATFVJ010000012.1:0-15746 GCA_035260365.1 Streptosporangiaceae bacterium | reverse complement strand
TTGGTGAGCGCCTCGCCGTTGGCATTGGGCACAGAGATCGTCCGGGCGAGCGTTGGCGCGAGCGACCCGCCGTTCTTCATCACCGCGACCGACTGGCCGAGCGTGACGAACGTCCACTGACCGTCGCGTGTCACCGCGACGGCATACGGTTTCCCAGAAAGTAGGACCGAGGCACTGTGGACCTTGGCGAGCGGCTGCGCGGCGGCCACCGCGGTGCTGCAGCCAGGCGCCGTGAGCGCCGCCGGTTTCCCGTTGCCTGCGGCACGGATCGCGAACGCGGCGCCAGCGAGGCCGACGACCGCCGCGCAAGCGACGACGAGGGCGGCGCGTGATCGCATCCAGGGCCGGTCGGCGGTCGGCGGGCCGGGCGGAGCGTGGAAGGGCGGCGGCGTTCCTGGTGAACCCGGCTGGAACGAGCCCCCGCCCGGCGGCGGGGGACCACCTGGGCCCGCGGCGGGGTCTTGGCCCGCGTCCCAGTCCCGGCCCGCGCCCGCGTCTCTTCCCGCGCCGGCCGTGTCCGCGCCGCCCGTGTCCGCGCCGCCTGTGTCCGCGCCGCCCGTGTCCGCGCCGCCCGTGTCCGCGCGGCTCACGCCGGCGAGATCACCGCTCCGGCCGGCGGCGTCCCGCTCCTGGCCGCCCGTGCCTGTGGCCCCCATATCCGGTGCACCCGTATCCGGGGCGGGCCTGTCCGGTCCGTCGCTGACCTCGCCGCCACTGGGGACCGGCATGGCCAGCTCGGTGGCCGGCCTCGGCCGGCTCGGCGGGGTGACGCCGTCCGCGCCTGACGGCGGCCGGTTGACTGAGCCCGCCGTCTCGCTGGCGCGCAACCTGCACGCGGCGCGCAGCGCGACCGCGAAGTCCAGGCAGCTTGCGTACCGGTCACCCGGCGCCTTGGCCAGCGCTCTGGCCATGACCCGGTCGACCGCCGCCGGCAGGTCGGGGCGACGGGCGGTGAGCCGCGGCGGGGGCTCTGACAGCTGTGCCCACAGCACCGCCATGCGCTGATCGCGGTTGAACGGCGGCGCGCCGGAGAGCATCTCGAAAGCCGCGCACGCGAGCGAATAGAGGTCCGCGCGTCCGTCGACGGGCCTGCCCTCGATCTGCTCGGGCGCGACGTAGTCAAGGGTGCCGAGGAACTGACCCGCGGATGTCAGGTCGGCCGCGGCGAGCGACTGTTTGCTCAGCCCGAAGTCGGACAGGTAGACGTGGTCGCGCTGGTCGCTTCCTGCCGCCTCGTCGAGCAGCATGTTGGCCGGCTTCACGTCCCTGTGCACCAGGCCGCGTGCGTGCGCGGCGTCCAGGGCTGAGGCCATCTGAGCGATGATGTAGGCGACGTGAGCCGCCGGGAGCGTGCCCTCACGGTCGAGCAACGTTCGCAGGTCACGGCCCTTGACGTAGCGCATCGCGATGAACAGCACACCGCTGGCTTCGCCGGCCTCGAAAATCGGGATGATGTTGGGGTGGTCGACGCCGGCCGCCGCCCGCGATTCCCTGATGAACCGCTGCCTGAATCCTTGATCGCGGGCGAGCTCTGGCGCCAGGATCTTCAGCGCTACCCGCCGGTCGAGGCGAACGTCGTGGGCGCGGTAGACGACGGCCATCCCGCCGCTGCCGATCTGCTCCTCAAGCCGGTAGCCGGCGATCTGGGCGCCCGGGCCGAACCGGCCAGCATCGCGAGGGTTCTCTTCGCTCACAATGCCTCCAGCGCTCGCCGCCCCTGCCAATACCGCTGGCACTCCCCGTCCAGGCGTGAACCAGCGCCGGACTCGCCTGGCACGCTCGCGGAGCGCCCGGAACGGTCCGAGTTCGGCTATTGAGAGCCATCACCGTCAGGCGCACCGTAGACTGAAAGGTTGGTCTGATTCTACTTTACTCTTGCTCGCTCTACACTTGGCAGGTGACTGCCGAGCGTTCCCTGTCGTCGCACGCGACCCCAGTACTCGTGATAAGGACGCACGAGTCCGACCAAAGGTTGCGCGCGGGACAGGAGTACCACATTGGCCGTGATCCGGACTGCGACATCGTCGTCGCCGACAAGCGGGTGTCGTGGCGGCACGCGGTCGTGCGGCTCGAGCGTGGCGCCTGGATCGTCGAGGACGCGGGCAGCACCAACGGAACGTTCCTCGGCAACCGCCGGACGGACCGCTGCGAGATCACCTCCGACTGCGTGCTCCGGCTCGGGCACCCCGAGGACGGGCCCGTCGTGCTCTGCTCGATCGTGTGGCCGGAAGTAGCCGGCAAGGCGCCGGCGGAGGTCCGCGGCGGCGGTCTGAGCGTGGATCGCCGCCCGACCGCCGTGCACCGGGCGCCGGTGCGCGTGCTGCGGATCGGGCGGTCCCCGGACAACGACCTCGTGCTCGCCGACCTTGGCGTTTCACGCCACCACGCCGAAGTGCGGAATTCGGGCGGCGGACGGTACGAGATCACCGATTTGCACAGCCACAATGGCACGTACGTTAATGGCGAGCGCATTTCCACGGTGACGGTGACCGAGCGCGATATTATCGGCATCGGGCGGGCGACATTCCGCTTGGTCGGCGACGAGCTGCGCGAGTTCATCGACGAGGGCGATGTCTCGCTCGTCGCGCAGGATCTCACGGTGCGGATCTCGAGCGGCAAGGTGCTGCTCGATCACGTCAGTTTCCCGATCGGCGAGCGCTGCCTCGTTGCGATCATCGGGCCGAGCGGGGCCGGCAAAACGACACTGCTCGGCGCGCTGACCGGAATGCGGCCCGCGGGGGAGGGCACCGTCCTCTACGACAACCGCGATCTCTACAAGCACTACGCCGAACTGCGTCACCGGATCGGCCTGGTTCCGCAGGAGAACATCCTGCACACCCAGCTGTCCGCGCGCCGCGCCCTGCGTTACGCCGCTGAGCTGCGCTTTCCCGGTGACACCTCGAAGCGGGAGCGCAACGGCCGCGTCGAGGAAGTCATCGACGAACTCAGCCTCAAGGCGCACGCGGAGACCCGCGCCTCGGCCTTGTCCGGTGGCCAGCAGAAGAGGGTCAACGTCGCGCTCGAACTGCTGACGAAGCCCTCACTGCTCTTCCTCGACGAACCCACCTCCGGCCTGGACCCGGGCCTGGACAAGTCGGTTATGGAGATGATGTGCGGGCTGGCCAAGGACGGCCGAACGGTCATCGTGGTAACGCACAGTGTCGCCAACCTGGATGTGTGCGACCGCCTGCTCGTTATGGTGCCCGGCGGCCGGGTCGCCTTCTTCGGGCCACCGGACGAAGGGCTCAAGCACTTCGGCAAGCCAGGCTGGGCCGAGGTGTTCCAGGCGTTCGATCAGGAGCCGGACACGGACTGGGCCGCCCTGTGGAAGCAGTCGCCGCTCTACGCGCAGTACGTGACGTCTGGGCTGGCCCCCCGTCCGCCCACGTCAAGCCGCAGGGAGGCCCCGCCGCCGCCCAAGTCGCGCAATCGCGCCATGCAGCTGAGCACGCTGGTGCGGCGGTACGTCGCCGTCATCGCCTCCGACCGCGTCTACCTCGCGTTCTTGGCCGGGGTCCCGATCGTCCTCGGCCTGGTCATCCGGGTGATCCCGGCCAAATTCGGGCTCGGCGCCGGCGCCGCGGGCGTGAACGACGCCGCCGAGCAGCTGCTGCAGGTTCTTGTCCTTTGTGCGTGTTTCGCCGGGGCGTTCAACGCCGTCAGGGAACTGGTCAAGGAACGCGCCATCTACAGCAGGGAACGCGCGGCCGGGCTGTCCGCGGGCGCCTACCTGTCCTCCAAGCTCGTGGTGCTGGGGATCATCAGCGCGATCCAGGCGGCGCTGCTGCTGCTCATCGGGTTGTCCGGCCGCCCGCTGCCCGCCCACGGAGTGGTGCTGAAAGGCCTGCCGCTGGCCGAACTGATGCTGGCGATATGCGCGCTTGCCGTCGTCTCGATGGCACTCGGGCTGCTGATCTCCGCGTCCGTGAACACGTCGGAGAAGGCGATGCCGCTGCTGCTCGTGGCCGTCGTCGTGGAGATCATCTTTACCGGAACCGTGTTCGCGCTCAACGGGAAGGCGGGGCTCGAGCAGATCGCCTGGCTGTCACCCTCGCGCTGGGGGTTCGCCGCCCCCGCGTCCACGGCCGACCTGACGCGGATCATGCCTGCGGTCCCTGGCAACGTACCGGACCCGCTCTGGCTCCACACGGCGCACGCCTGGCTGAAGGACATGGGCGCGCTTGTCGCGCTCGGGCTCGCTTTCACCCTCATCACCTGGTGGCGACTGGTGCGCCTGAGCCCTGGCCGCAGGCGCTGAGAATGCCACCCGGACGGCGGCCGGCCAGGCGTTTCCAGCCGGGTACGCGGGTCACAGCCGTCAACGCGGCCTATGGCGGCGCCATACCGGCCGGCGGCAGCGCGGCCTGGGGCATGGTGGTAAACGGCCAGAATCAGCCGCCGTCCAGCCTGAGCTGCGCAGCGAGCTGACGTGATCGCCCGTCCGGGGCGAGGCAGGCGGGCGCACGCCGCGAGCGGGCGTTACACGCGGTGGGTCCACTGGGGCTCGATCGCCTTCCACGCGGCCTCCCATCCAGTCATCCTCCGCCGCTCGAGCAGCCGCCGGCCGATGGCCGCCAGGGTGAGCAGCACGACAGCCAGGGCTATCGGCGCGAAGACGACCGCCGCGACCATCCGGTCGGCGATCTCGGCCGCGGTCAGCGGAAAGGTCACCACGTGCCCGGAACCGTCGACCCAAACGCGAACGGTGGTGCCTGCCGGTGTTCCACCGGCCGCGGGCACCTCGCCGACGCGGGCCGAGCCGTTCGGTGCGGTCCACCGGGCGCTTACCCATGCGTACGCGGCCGGCTGGTAGATCAGGCTATCGGCCGTCGGCGAGGACTCGAGCAGGACAGCGGGGACACGATGCCACTGCTGCTGTGCGCGCAGTGCCTGCAGCGTCGCCGCGTGCGTGACGTGGCTGACAGCGATGGCCGTGATCGGTGCGCCGACCAGGAATACGGCGAGCAGTGCCGCCATGAGAGAGGTTTCCGCCCGGTCAGAACGCCGCCGCAGCGGGTTGCGATCCAGTCCGAGCCGCCGGAGGAGCGTCGACGGCCAGGCCGATCGTTGCGCCGGGTCAATCATCGCCACACCTCCCACCTGACCCGGTCGCCGGACGAGAAACCACATCCAGAAGAAACCGACAGCGCCGCGGACTGCGTGGGCCATGACACACGTGATCCGCGGCGCTGATCGCATCGGGGACCTTTTGCCCTTCCTGTATCGCCCCGGTCGCGCGAGAGTTACCCGAGGGGAGTACTACGATCTTGGAGGCCGTCATGGACGCAGCAGCACTGCCGCGGCGGATCGTAGTCGGCGTGAACGGCTCCCCGGCATCGCTCGCGGCACTGCGCTGGGCCGCGGGTGAGGCCGTGCTGCGGCGGGCGAGCCTGCTCGTCGTGCACGTCTGGGATCGCACGCGACGGCTGGCGCCGTACGCGAATATCGGCAGGCGGCCGACTCCCGTCGAGGAACGGTCGACGGCCAGGAGCAGGCTGGCGGTGACCGTGCGCGCGGCATTCGGCCCGGTCGCACCGGCAGGCGTCACGACAGAACTGGCCGAGGGTCTCGTCGCGCGCGTACTGCTCGATCGCGCCGCCGGCGCGGACCTTCTCGTGCTCGGCGCGACAATGGCTCCGGTCACGAGCCCCCCGGCGGGGGGCGCCGCCGGGCCTACCGCGGGACCGGTCGCCAGGGCCTGCCTGAGCCGGGCCGTCTGCCCAGTCGTCATCGTGACCGCCGCCCCTACGGAGGACGAGGCGGGCGGCCCGGCCGCGGCCGGCGTACCCGGAGCCGGCGTACCCGGAGCGGCCGGGCGCACCTGATCCGGGTGAGCGGGGGCGTCTTCGGTCATCCGGCGGGCCCCCCCGTTCGGTTCTGCCCGGCAAGCTCCGCCAGCCAGGCCGGTTCCACGGACCCGGCGAACGCCGCTGGCCCGGCTGGCCCGCTGTGCCTGGCCGGATCGGTGAACTCCGGGCCGTCGAGCACCGCGGGGAAGGGCCCGCGTGGTGCCGCGCGATCCGCCGGACCGTACCCCAGCCGCAGCACCATCTGCGGATGCTCCATCCTGGCACCCGGGTCACGGACGAGCGAGCCGCCCGGGGTCCGCGGCGCCAGGGTGAGCGGCCCGACCGTGAGCCCGCGTGCGGTGCCGAGCAACAGCACACGCTGTAGCGCCTGACCGGCCCGCAGCCAGTCGGCCTGGCCGCCGAAGCTTGTGCAGAGCACGGCGAACCTGGTGGACGCCCGCGGCCGGGCCGGCCTCGCCCGCCCGGCCGGCCCGCCGGGAGCCAGATCGCGAAGCGGCCGCAGCGCGGCGCCTTCGAGCATGGCCGCCTCCACGAGTTCGGCAAGCACGCTCGCTGGCACGTGCCGGTAGCCGAACTTTCTGTGGGTGTGCCGGTCGCCGGCGACCGAGAAAAGCTCACGCTCGCTTTCCCGCGCGCGATAGCGCCCGGCGATGCGCACCGTGGCGAGAAGCAAGGGCTCATCGGCGTTCGGCAGGAGCCGGATGACAGGTTCCCTGGCCGAGACGGCGATCGCGAGACGCAGGTTGAAAACGGCGGCCCCGCACGCGATGTGCACGCCGCGGCCATCTGGGTCCGCGTGGCGCAGCGTCCGCGCCGGATCAGCGTACATTTCGATCGTCTGGTCCGGCTCGCGGTACCGCAGCCGCCACGGCTGGGTGTTATGCATCGAAGGCGCGGCCACTGCCGCCCGCAGCGCCCGCACCACCGTCTGTCGCGCCGGTACCGCCGGCCTGATGGCCTGCCGGCCGACGCCTGCGGACCGTGCGGTCATAGGGCCACAATTTCCGGAAATGCCAGGACAGGATAGGGGCGTTGGTCCCGGCAACCGGCGGGAGATGACGCCGGCCGGATACGGGCACCGCAAAGTGACCGGCTGAACCGGATTGTCACTGACTGTGCAGGCCAGGCCACCTTGGCGGAATATCGCGATGACCTGATGCGCTACTGACCGTTACGGGTTAACGTGAGGTTCACGGCGCCGCCTACGTGCTTCGCGGTGCCTTTCGCCGATACAGGAGCGTTGGTGGAACCTGCGAACGCCCATCCTGTACTGCCCCACCTGCGCCTCGACGACCTGCTGGCCGAGGTGCAGACGCGGTTGCAGGCTGTGCTTGCCGCTCGCGACCGCATGCACGGCCTGCTCGAGGCGGTCGTCATGGTGGGCGGCGATCTCGACCTGGAGACCGTGCTGAAGCGGATCGTCGAGGCCGCGGTCACGCTGGTCGACGCGCGGTACGGCGCCCTCGGCGTGATCGGTGAGGACAAGCAGCTTGCCGGGTTCATCCCCGTGGGTCTCGGTGGTGACGACATCGCCGCGGTCGACCACTGGCCAGAAGGACGCGGGCTGCTCGGGCTGCTCATCCGTAATCCCCAGACGCTGCGGCTCAGCAAAATATCCCAGCATCCCGCCTCGTTCGGCTTCCCGCCCGGGCATCCGCCCATGCACACTTTCCTCGGCGCTCCGGTCCGGGTGCGCGACGAGATCTTCGGCAACATCTACCTCACCGAGAAGGCAGACGGCGGGGAGTTCGACGAGGACGACGAGGCCGTGCTCGTCGCGCTCGCGGCGGCGGCCGGCGTGGCGGTGGAGAACGCGCGGCTGTACGACGAGGCGCAGCGTCAGCAGCGATGGCTGCGCGCGAGCGGCGAGGTGACCTCGCGGCTCCTTTCCGGCACCGAGCCTGATGAGGTGCTGAGCCTGATCGCCGAACTTGCCCGCGATCTCGCGGGCGCCGACCTTGTGGTGCTCGCGCTGCCGGACGAGGACAAGAAGCGCCTCGTCATCGAGTACGCGATCGGTGCGCACGCGGAAGGAGCGCGGGGGCTCGTGCTCGCGGCCGGAGATTCGCTGTCCGGGCAGGTGTTCGCGACGGGTGAGCCGGTGATGGTGGCCGACTTCAGTCATGACGAGCGGACCTTGGCGATCGCGCGTGACGCGCTGAGACTCGGCCCCGCGGTCCTGGTACCGCTCGGTACGCCTGGCAACGTGCGCGGTGTGCTCACGGCCGGCCGCGCGCCCGGTCGCCAGCCGTTCGCGGTCGCTGCCGCGGAGATGATCGCCACGTTCGCCGCGCAGGCAGCGGTCGCGGTCGAACTTGCCGAGCACCGCAGGGAGTCCGAGCGGCTGTCGGTCTTCGAAGACCGGGACCGGATCGCGCGGGACCTGCACGACCTGGTGATCCAGCGGCTCTACGCGACGGGCATGTCGCTGGAGGGCGCTACGCCGCTGATCACTCGTCCGGAGGTCGCCACCCGGGTGCGAACCGCGGTCGACGCGATGGACGAGACGATCAAGGACATCCGGGCCACCATTTTCGCTCTGCAGGCGCGCAGCGCCGACAAGCCGCCCGGCACGCGGGCCCGCATCCTCGCGGTGGCCGACGAGATGGCCGGCCCGCTCGGCTTTGCCCCTTCCTTGCGGTTGAGCGGGCCGCTCGACAGCCTGATCAGCGGCCAACTAGCCGAGCAGTTGCTGACCGCCTTGCGTGAGGCGCTGTCCAACGCCGCGCGGCACGCCAGGGCCAGCCGGGTCGACGTGACTATCGAAGCAGGCAGCGACAACGGCGGCGGGGGGAAATACGCCGTCCTGCGGGTCCGCGACGACGGCATCGGGATCAACGACGTCGTGCAGCGAAGCGGCCTGCGCAATCTGAGCGAGCGGGCGAAGCGGTTCGGCGGCACTATGCGCGTGACCGCGCACCCGGACGGCGGCACCGACCTGGAGTGGAAGGCGCTGCTCCCGCGCACCCGTTAGCCGCTGCCGGCCGCGGGCGCCGGGGCGGCCGGTTTCACTCCGCCTCGCCTGGGTCGGCCTGTTCACGCAGCCTGGCCGCGTACGCGGCGGCCTGCGTACGGCGCTGCATGCCCAGCTTGGCGAAGAGCGAGGAGACGTAGTTCTTGACGGTCTTTTCGGCCAGGAACATCCGCTCGCCGATCTGGCGGTTGGTCAGACCCTCCCCGATCAAGTCGAGGATCCGCCGCTCCTGCCCGGACAGCCCGGCGAGGGGATCCGGCTGCCGCGCGCTGCCACGCAGCCGCTCCATCACCTGGCTCGCGGCGCGCGGGTCGAGCATGGACTGGCCGGAGGCCACGGTGCGCACCGCGCCCACCAGGTCGGTGCCCCTGATCTGTTTGAGCACGTACCCGGCGGCGCCCGCCATGATCGCGTCGAACAGCGCGTCGTCGTCGGTGAACGAGGTGAGCATCAGGCACGCCACCTCCGGCAGGTGGGAGCGGATTTCACGGCAGACCGTCACGCCGTCGCCGTCGGGCAGCCGGACGTCGAGCACCGCCACGTCGGGGCGCAGCGCCGGAATGCGGGCCAGTGCGGACGCCGCGGTCCCGGCCTCGCCGATCACCCTGATATCCGGCTCCGTCTCCAGCAGGTCCCGCACACCACGCCGGACGATCTCGTGATCGTCGAGCAGGAACACGCCTATCTTCGTGGAGCCATCAGCCAGGTGCGACACGCCATCAGCCTACGACCGGGCCCAGGCGCCGGCCCAGGCGCTCGCATTGGGGCCTGATGCCGCCAACCATCCATAACGGCTGCCGCGGATGCGGCATCGATTGCTGCGGGGGGATCCCGGGGGGTCGCCCCCCCGGGGCAGCGCTACGGCTGCCGCGAATGCGGCATCGATTGCTGCGGGGGGATCCCGGGGGGTCGCCCCCCGGGGCAGCGCTGCTACGGCTGCCGCGAATGCGGCATCGATTGCTGCGGGGGGATCCCGGGGGGTCGCCCCCCCGGGGCAGCGCTACGGCTGCCGCGGATGCGGCATCGATTGCTGCGGGGGGATCCCGGGGGGTCGCCCCCCCGGGGCAGCGCCGCTACGGCTACGCTAACGTGTCACTTCCTGCTGCGCCGCAGGCGCCAGAGCCCCCCGCTGGCGACGGTGCCTTCGACGCGGCGGGCAGGCACCGAGTACGCCGGTTCGCCCAGGGAGGCGGCCATGCCCGAGCCGTTCAACGTATCTACCTACCTGATCGACAGGCACGTCGCGGAGGGCCGCGGCGAGCGCGTCGCGGTCACCGGCCCGGCGGGCACGTTGAGCTACGCCGAGCTGCTCGCGCTGGTGGAAAGCATCGCGGCCGGGCTGCGCGAACTCGGCGTCCGGCCCGAGGAACGGGTCGTCATGGTCGCCGCGGACACCCCGCAACTGCTCGCGGCGATTCTGGCCGCCATGCGGATCGGCGCGGTCGCCGTCCCCGTCAACACCATGCTGACCGGGCGTGAACTCGGCGAACTCTTCCGTGACACCCGCGCCAGGATAGCGATCGTCTCCGGTGAGTTCGCCGCGACAGCCGCGCAGGCCGCGGCCGCGGCACCCGAACTGCGTGACGTCGTGCTCGCCGCGGCCGCGGGCGCCGGTGCCGCGGCCACGGATGCCGACGCCGCGGCGTTCCCGGCCGGGATCAGCGTCACCTCGCTGCCCGGGGTGATCGCCAGCGGCAGCCGTTATGGAGCGGGTTCGCAGTACCCCACCTGGGGCGACTCCGCCGCGCTCTGGCTCTACACGTCCGGCACGACCGGCACCGCGAAGGGGGTGGTGCACCGGCACGCCAATATCCGCCATGTCGCGGAGAGCTACCCGCGCGAGGTGCTCGGCATCACGGCCGACGACCGGTGCTACTCGGTGGCCAAGCTCTTCTTCGCCTACGGCATCGGCAACTCGGCATTCTTCCCGCTCTCGGTGGGCGGGACGGTGATCTTGGATCCGGCGCGGCCGACGCCCGCGCTCGTCGCGGAGCGGCTCGCCAGCTACCGGCCCACGTTGTTCTTTGCCGTGCCCTCGTTCTACGCGGCGCTGCTCGCCGCCGACGTGCCGGCCGGCGCGCTGGGGTCCGTGCGGCTCGCCGTGTCCGCCGGCGAGACCTTGCCCGCCGCGATCTACCAGCGCTTCCTCGACCGTTTCGGCGTCGGCGTGCTCGACGGCATCGGTTCCACCGAGGCACTGCACATCTTCTTGTCGAACCGGCCCGGATCGGTCCGGCCGGGAAGCTCGGGCACGCCGGTGACCGGGTACGAGGTGGAGATCCGTGACGGGCAGGGTGCGCCGGTCGCCGACGGCCTGCCCGGCGACCTCTACCTGAAGGCGCCGTCCGCGGCCCTCGGCTACTGGTGCCGCACCGACACCACCCGCGAGGTGTTCCAGGGCGAGTGGCTGCGCACCGGCGACGTGTACATGCGCTCCGCCGACGGGTACTACACCTGCCTGGGCCGGTCCAGCGACATGATCAAGGCGGGTGGCATCTGGGTGTCGCCCGCCGAGGTGGAGGCGCGGCTGCTCGAGCATCCCGGCGTCGCACAGGCGGCGGTCGTCGGGCTGGCCGACGCGGACGGCCTGGAGACGCCCGTGGCGTGTGTGGTCCGCGCGCCGGGCGAGGCGGCGCAGGCGGCCGATCTCGTCGCGTTCTGCCGCGACGGCCTGGCCGCCTTCAAGCGGCCGCGCGAGATCTTTTTTGTCGAGTCGCTGCCGGCCACCGCCACCGGAAAGCTGCGGCGCTTCGCGGTCCGTGAGACGGCCGCGAAACTGCTCGCCGAGAGCGGCCGGGCCACCCTGCGGGGCGGCGCTGCCGGGGCTTAGCGGCTGGGGCTTAAGGGCTGGGGCTTAGCGGGTGGGGCCGGTGACGGGGTGAACCGCACCGGCATCTCCTTGATCCCGTTGATGAAGTTCGACCGCAGCCTGCGCGGCTCGCCCGCGAGCTCGATGTCGGGCATGCGGTCCACCAGCGCGGCGAAGAGCACCCGCAGTTCGAGGCCGGCGAGGTGCCGCCCGAGGCAGAAGTGCGGGCCGCCGCCGCCGAAGCCGACGTGCGGGTTCGGCGACCGGCCGACGTCGAAGGCGAACGGGTCGGTGAACACCGCCTCGTCCCGGTTGGCCGAGCTGTAGAAGACCACGACCTTGTCACCTTCGCGGATCCGCTGGCCGCGGATCTCGGTGTCGCACGTGGCCGTGCGCCTGAACAGGTTCACCGGGCTCACCCAGCGGACGATCTCCTCTGCCGCCGCCGCGGCCAGGCCCGGATCCGCGCGCAGCCGTTCCCACTGGTGGGGTTCGCGGGCCAGCGCGAGCATGCCGCCGGACGCGGCGTTGCGCGTCGTCTCGTTGCCCGCCACGGTGAGCAGCAGGACGAACAGGTCGAACTCTTCCGTGGTCAGCGCGGCGCCGTGATCGTCAGGTCCGAGCAACTGCGTGACGATGTCGTCGCGCGGCTCCGCGCGGCGCCGTTCCGCGAGTTCGTTCGCGTAGCCGTACACCTCGGCAGCGGCCACCGTGCCGTCGTCGACCCCGGTCGAAAACTCCGGGTCGTCGTACCCGATGAGCCGGTTGGACAGGTCGAACAGGCGGTCGCGGTCCTGCGGCGGAGCGCCTATCAGCTCACAGATCACGTAAAGGGGCAGCGGCGCGGCGATGTCCCTGACGAAGTCCGCCTCGCCGCGCGCGGCCACCTCGTCGATCAGCTCGTCGCAGATCTCCTGTACGCGCTTCTCCAGCTGGCCGATCATCCGTGGCGTGAAGCCGCGGTTGACGAAGCTGCGCTGCCTGGTGTGCTGCGGCGGGTCCATGTTCAGCATCATCAGGCGCTGCAGCTCGATCTGTTCTTCCGGCGTCTCGTTGAACAGGGCCAGCCTGCGGCGGGAGGAGAACATGTCCGGGTGCCTTGAGACGTGTTCCACGTCCTCGTGCCTGGTGATCGCCCAGAACCCGGGCCAGCCGGCGGCGCCGCCGTCCGCGTGCCAGAACACGGGTGCGTGTTCGCGCAGCCAGCCGAGCTGGTCGTGCGGGATGCCGTCACGCTCGTACGTGTCCGGGTCGACGAGGTTGATCTGTGGGGTCATCGTCGCCTGCTCTCCTTGTGACAGCACCGTGCATCCCGCGCAGGCTCGCCACGGTCCGGCCGGGCGGTCCGGCTGGGTAGAACGTGTTCTTGTTAAGATAAGCCGGAACCTGGTGGTGCGGGCAAGACCCGGGCCGATCGTGTGCCCCCGCCCCCGGTGCGGCGGCCCGGTGGTGATGGCCCGGTGCGGTGGCCCGGCGCGGTGGCCCGGTGCGGTGGCCCGGTGCGGTGGCCCGGTGCGGCGGCCCGGTGCGGCGGCCCGGTGCGGCGGCTCAGTCCGGGCCCGCACCCGGCTCAGGCGCGTTCGACGGGGAGATAGATCCGGCCACCCTGCTCGGCGAACTCGTGTGACTTCTCCCGCATCCCGGCCTCGAGTGCGGCGGCGTCGTCGAGCCCGTGCGCCTGCGCATAGGCCCGGACGTCCTGGGTGATCTTCATCGCGCAGAAGTGCGGGCCGCACATCGAGCAGAAGTGGGCCGTCTTGGCCGGCGTGGCGGGCAGCGTCTCGTCGTGGAACGAGCGCGCCGTGTCCGGATCGAGGGCCAGGTTGAACTGGTCCTCCCAGCGGAACTCGAACCTGGCGTCGGAAAGCGCGTCGTCCCACGCTTTCGCGCCGGGGTGGCCCTTGGCCAGGTCGGCGGCGTGCGCGGCGATCTTGTAGGCGATCACGCCCTGCTTGACGTCTTCGCGGTCCGGCAGGCCGAGGTGCTCCTTCGGCGTGACGTAACACAGCATGGCGGTGCCGTGCCAGGCGATGAGCGCGGCGCCGATGGCCGACGTGATGTGGTCATAACCAGGGGCGATGTCGGTGGCCAGCGGGCCGAGGGTGTAGAAGGGCGCCTCGTCGCACAGCTCCTGCTGCAGCCGGACGTTCTCGGCGATCTTGTCCATCGGCACGTGGCCGGGCCCCTCGATCATCACCTGGCAGTCGTAATCGGATCCGATCTTGGTCAGTTCACCGAGCGTGCGGAGCTCGGACAACTGTGACTCGTCGTTCGCATCGTGGATGGAACCGGGCCGGAGCCCGTCGCCGAGCGAGAACGTCACGTCGTAGGTGCGCAGGATCTCGCAGAGCTCGGCGAAGTGGGTGTAGAGGAAGTTCTCCTCGTGATGGGCGAGGCACCAGGCAGCCATGATCGATCCGCCCCGGCTGACGATCCCGGTCCGGCGGCGCGCGGTGAGCGGGACATAACGCAGCAGCACACCGGCGTGGATCGTCATGTAGTCGACGCCCTGCTCGCACTGCTCGATCACGGTGTCGCGGTAGATCTCCCAGGACAGT
The DNA here is from genome assembly GCA_035260365.1 of Streptosporangiaceae bacterium. GTDB lineage: Bacteria > Actinomycetota > Actinomycetes > Streptosporangiales > Streptosporangiaceae > DATFVJ01. The sequence continues at coordinate 1,595 of DATFVJ010000012.1, read as the reverse complement.
TCCTCCGGCTTACCGCCCGTCTTCTCCAGCGCCTGGTAGATCGGCACGGTGCCGATCGGCACGGGGGAGCCGCGCAGGATGCCTTCTCGCGTCTCGTGGATGCGCTTGCCCGTGGACAGGTCCATCACGGTGTCGGCGCCCCACCGGGTGGCCCAGCGCATCTTCTCCACCTCTTCCGAGATGGACGACGTCACCGCCGATGTGCCGATGTTGGCGTTGATCTTCACCAGGAACTTGCGCCCGATGACCATCGGCTCGGACTCGGGGTGGTTGATGTTCGCGGGCAGCACCGCGCGGCCCGCCGCGATCTCGTCGCGGACCACTTCGGGTGCGACACCTTCACGCAGCGCGGCGAATTCCATCTCCGGTGTGACGTCGCCGCGCCGGGCGTACGCGCGCTGGGTGACGGCGCCCCCGGCCGGCGGGCGGGCCGCGATCCACGGCGACCGCAGGGCCGGCAGGACGTCGCCGCCGGTGAAGCCGGGGTCGGTGTACGGGCCGGACGTGTCGTAAAGGACCACGGTGGCCCCGTTGGTCAGCGCCACCTCGCGCATCGGCGCGCGGACGTCGGCGCGGCTGCCCGGGAGGTAGGTCTTGCGGAAGGTGTTGTCGAAGGAGGCGTCGGCGGTTGTCATCAAAACTCCCTTCGCCGGCATGATCCGGATCAGGTCCTGGCGGTCGGCGGCCCCGTTAAGCCGCCCTCTCAGCCCGGTCGGACCGGACTCCCGCGTCTTTTGCCACGCTATCTCGTTTGCTGCCCGGATGCCCAGGGCGCACCGCCAGTTCAGCGGGGCGCCACCACCGGCCGGGTAGGGTCGGCGGAACCAGGGCATACGCCCGGGTGGCCAACCGGGCGGCCGGCGGCCGCGGCGCAGGACACGCACGTATACGGAGGGAGGGGGCGGTGGGGACCGGAGCAGGCCGCGATCCGGCAGCGGAGAGCGACCGCGTGGTCACGGTCCCGAACGCGCTCAGCGTGGCCAGGCTGGTCGGTGTGCCGCTTTTCCTCTGGCTCGTGCTCGTGCCCAGGGCGGACTACTGGGCGGTGGGGGTGCTCGTGCTCGCGGGCCTGTCCGACTGGCTGGACGGGAAGATCGCCCGGGCGTGGCATCAGCAGTCCCGGTTCGGCGAGATGCTCGACCCCGCGGCCGACCGGCTGTACATCGCGGCCACCCTCGTCGCGCTCGCCATCAGGGCCATCATTCCCTGGTGGCTGCTCGGCCTGCTCGTGTGCCGTGAACTGGTGCTTGGGGTGGCGCTCGCGGTGCTGCGCCGGCGAGGGTATGGTCCCCCACAGGTGAACCTGGTGGGCAAGGCCGCCACGCTCTGCCTGCTTTACGCCTTCCCGTTGCTGTTCCTCGGTTCGCATACAGGGGCTTTGGCGACGATCGCGAGGGTTGCCGGTTGGGCCTTCGCGATCTGGGGAACTGCTCTGTACTGGTGGGCAGCCGGCCTCTATCTCGAGCAGACGCGCCGGCTGGTCCGGGGGGCACACGCGGCAGGCGAAGCACACGCGGCAAGCGCGCCCGCGCCCGGGGCCGGAAGCGGAGAGGAGAGTTGTCCACGGTGAAGGCCGTCGTGATGGCGGGAGGCGA
>DATFVJ010000011.1:0-4359 GCA_035260365.1 Streptosporangiaceae bacterium | reverse complement strand
CCGCCCGCCGCGCTCCGCCCCCCGGGATGTCGCCATACAGCCCGAACGGCTGCGCGGTGGCGCCGGCCCGGCGGGGGGTTCCGGGGGGTCGTCCCCCCGGGTCGATACAGCCCGAACGGCTGCGCGGTGGCGCCGGCACGGCGCAGGCGGCGCGGACCTGAACTGCGGGAACTGGGCAACTAGCCTGCGCTGGGCCGCTACAGTCGTCCCCATGTCCGAAGCAAAGCCGGACCCGAGCGGCAGCACGGGAGAGTTCCGCGCCTTCGTCGAGAAGGGCGGAGCCGACTCAGTGCGCCGCGGAGGCCTGCGCAATCCCGCTGTGATCATCGCTGCCGTGCTCGTGGCTCTCGTCGTGATCGTCGTGATCGCGCTCGCTGCGGGTTGACGCGTCACCCCGAGCGCTCTGTCAGGCCCCAGGTGGCCGCGCTGAACAGGATGAGCACGAACAGCGCGAACGTGACGACGTGCACGCCCGTGCACCACAGGCAGATCGCGTCCTTCTTGAAGATCTCGACGTACACAAGATAGAGCACGAAACAGATCCCGACGATCACGGAGAGCACGCGGGCGCGATGGACCACCCGCAGCGGCGAGCGCCAGGCCAGCGGGTTGTTGACCGCGACCATGAACACGAAGAAGGCAAGGCCGAGCACCGCGACCGGGATCCCGAACACGGTGGAATACGGGCCTGTCGTGACCTTCTCACAGTTGATATGGGCGGTAGCCGGGCAGGCGAGGGTCACCGAACTCGAAAAGTGGGCGATGGTCTCGTAGATCGAGATGGCGAGCCCCGCGATCGACAGGATCAGGGTGGTCAGCCGTACCCAGCTCGGCGGGCCGCCGACCACGGCGGCGCGTGCCGCAACACCCGCCCGGGCTTCGTCGGTGACGGCTTCAGCGCCGGCCCGCTTGCTCCCGTTCCCGTTCGCGGCCGGCCGGGTTGTCCCCGGCCGCGCTGCGCCGCGATTGGCACTGCCGGAGGAGTAGGCAGCGGCGCCCGCCGAGCCCGGCCTGCCGCCCTTCGCCTGGCCCTGGCTCCTTGTCTGGCCCCGGCCCTTGTTGCGGGACCTGGTCCGTGACATCAGACTTTCCCGCTCAGCGCGGTGATCGACGGCGCCGTGCAGACATTCGCCGGCTGGTTGTTCGTTAGCTTGCAAATGGTCGCGGTGAGAACATTGGCGGTGCCGTCAACGGCCTTGGCGATGGGGCTCGACGGGTTGGAAAGCGCGGCTGAGATCTGCGCCCAGGACTTGCCGGCCAGGATCGACGGGCTGAAGCTCGCGCCGCTGACCAGGTACTTGTTGCCGAAGTCGACGAACGGGATGGCGCCCTGATTTTGCGCCGACACGTACGGCGGCGCATCGTACTTGGCGACGAGCGCGTTCTGCTGCGCGGTGGCGGTCTGCAGCGGCTTCTTGTTGACGTCGAGCTGCTCGACCGGCGAGAAGACGATGTAGCTGCTCGTGTAGCTGGACTTGTAGAAGGTCAGCGAGTTGGTGCCAGGGAAGGGCTCGCCCGCCTCGGTGCTCGAGTGCGTGACATTCAGGTTCGAGAAGGTACCGAAGCGGCTGAGCGCGACCGCCATCGCCCAGCGTTCCGCCGCGCAGTAGGGGCAGTACTCGGCGCCGACGTAGACGACCTCCGGCTTGCCGTTCCGGGTGAGGAGCGGCTGGCCCGACAGTGGAGCGGGCGGCGTCTGAATCGTCCCCTGGCCGACCGAGGCCAGCGTGGCGGCGGGCACGTTCGTGACGTTCGAGACGATCGTCGACAGCGACGTCCCGGTCGGCAGCGCGCCGACACCCGCCGACGTGTTGTTCGACATGCTCTTGACGACGACGAGCGCCACCACCACGGCGACCACCGCGACGACGCTGCCGATCACCAACGAGAGCCGGGTGCGCTGCTGGGTGCGGCGCTCGGCCGCGCGCTGCGCCGCTATTTTCTCCCGGGTGGTCAAGCGCTGCTTGCTTCTGCTCGCCTTGCCCATCGCCTGTCTCGACCTGCTTCCTGCCATGCCAGTGTTCGTGCACAGACCGTACCGGCCCGGTCGCGCGTGTGCCGCACGCCGCCGCCGCGCCGACGGGCGGCAGATGCCCTCAGCCAGGATGCCGGAGTCTACGTTAGACCGAGATAAGGGCCGGTGCGCGCAGCCACACCTATGGCCACATTATCGCGGCGGGATCTCCCCGGATCCACGGATCAGCAGGCGAGTGGGGAGTTCTATTCGCCGCGCCGGCCCCTCTTCACCGGAAAGCCGCCGGAACAGCAGTTCCGCCGCGATGTGGCCCATTTGCGCCGGATCCTGTGCGACCACGGTGACGCCCGGGGTCAGCAGGTCGGCGAGCTCGAAATCGTCGAAACCCACGATCGCGACCGGAACGCCGCGCGTGGCAAGCTCGCGGAGCACGATGACGCTGATCCGGTTGTTGCCGCACAGCAGCGCCGTCACCGGCGTGGGTGCGGCCAGCATGCGGTCGAGCGCCCGCCTGATGACATCCGGCTGCGCGAGCGCCATCGCCACCCAGTGCTCCTCGATGGGAAGTCGCGCGGCCGCCATGGCTTCGCGGTACCCGAGCAGCCGTTGCCCGGCCGTGTAGATGTGCGGCGCGTCGCCGATGTAGCCGATCCGCGTGTGACCCTGGCCGATGAGATGGCGCACCCCGTCTCGCGCCCCGCCCACGTTGTCCGTGAGTACCACGTCGGCGTCGATCACTCCGGGTGGCCGGTCGACAAAGACCACGGCGATGCCCGCGACGATCTCGGGCAGGAGGTAGGTGTGATCGGTGGAAGCGGGGACGATGATCAGCCCGTCGACCCGCCGTGCGCAAAATGTCAGCGTGAGCTTGCGCTCCCTTTCCGGGTCTTCGTCGCTGGAACCCATGAGCAGCAGGGATCCGTTGCCGTGCGTAACATCCTCCACCGCGCGCGCCAGCGTCGAGTAGAAGGGATTGCCGACGTCCTCCAGGACCAGCCCGATGAATGCCGTCTGACCTTTGCGCAGCACGCGCGCGCTGTCGTTGCGCCGGAAGCCGAGCGTCTCGATCGCGGCGCGGACTCGTTCCGCGGTGTCGGGCGTCACCCCTGGCTCGCCGTTCACCACGCGGGAGACAGTCTTCAGGCCGACGCCGGCCCGGGCGGCGACGTCTTTCATCGTCGGACGGCCGCCGGCTGTCACGCGGTGATCTGCTGCCTGGATGGGTGACACCGCGGTCTCCCCGGAAAGGCTGGTGCGTCGGACACGGCCTAAGACCTCTTAGTTAGGTGAGCTGGAGCACATCCACGCCGCGTGGCCGGCGCGAGCTGCGTCGGCGCCAGGGACGACGCCGCAGCTACGCGCAGGGTAGCCGCCGCATGGCTGGACGAGGTGGCGTGTTGGCAAGATGCTCGAACTGGCTGCCTGCGGCGCTGCTCATCGCCCATGACAACGTTATCAGCCGAATATTAGCAGAGGATGCCCCGGCGTGTGCGGCGCGGCGGCCGCGTGCTCCGCCGTGTGCGGCGTGGCAGTTCCACGTGCTCCGGCGTGCGCGGCGGCTCCGGTGTGCGGGCGGGCGGCGGCGGCGCGGGCGGCGGCTGCGCGTGCTCCCGGTGTGCGCGGCGCGGCGGCGCGTGGTCGCGGCCGCGACCTCGCGCCACCGCCCAGGGCCTCACCCTGCCCGCGCAGCCGTAAAGGATCATGATCCCGAACGGCTGCGCGGGCGGCGCAGGCACGGCGGTTCGACGTGCTTTCTGGCATCGCGCCGGCGCCCTCGCCCGGGAGCGGGGGGTCCGGGGTCGCCCCGGGCTGGCAGGCCCGGCGGGCGAAGCGCAGCTTTGCTGGGCTGCCCATCCGCCCAACGTGCGGGCATTTTCAATCTTGAATTACCTGACCAGAATGTAATCCGATATGGGTGCGGCTCCCCTGGAGGGAGACCGGGGGCAGGTCATCGCCGTCGTCGCCGCCCGGGGGCGCACCGCTGCGGTCGGCCCTCAACCGGGGCCTGGACCGCCCTGGTCGGCGACGCCCTACCGGGGGGCCATCGATAGGGCCGCGCCCAGGACCCGGCCGCCGCGGCGGCCGGCCGGCCGCACGCCAGCGCGGCACGCCGCGGGTGTCCGAAACACACCGGGCCGCATCGGCGGCCCGAGCTGCGGGCCGCCGGGCGCCCCATCACCGCCGCGGATCACGGGTGCCCTGGCCCCCGCTATCCGCGGCGCCGCCCGGCGCGCCGCACTGCGGCCACTGCGGCCACTCCGGCCGCGCGCCGGACGGAGCACGCGGTGTCATGGTCGGTGATTGCGGGGAGTCCGTAATGGCTGTTGCGGCCCCGGCTCGGTCACGCCACCCTCAGCGGCGCCCCAAACCGGCCAGCATCATCC
>DATFVJ010000010.1:0-5468 GCA_035260365.1 Streptosporangiaceae bacterium | reverse complement strand
CGACGTCGGGCGCAGCCGGGTGTTCGCGCAGGATCAGTGAGCCCGCGCGGGACTGCTCACGTCCACGGCAGTGCGGCGCGCTCCGCCCAGTAACGCGCGGGCTCGATGGCCAGGCCCGCCAGCTCAGCCAGGTCCTGGTCGCTGAGCCGCAGGGTGGCGGCGGCCAGGTTGGCGCGAAGCTGGGTGACGCCTGCCGCGCCGATGAGGACCGTGTCCGCCCAGGGCTGGCTGAGCGCGGCGGCGAGCGCGACGGCGTCGGGTCCCACGCCGTGCCGCGCGGCCATGCGGGCCAGGAGCCGTGGCGGCTGGACGGCGAGCCTGCCGTTGGCCAGCGCCTCCTTGAGTAGCACGCGTATGCCCTCGTCGTGCGCCCGGCGCAACGCGGCCGACGCCGAGGGCTCGAGTGGGTTCCAGGTTGCCTGCACGGCGGTGAAGAGCCGCCTGCCGTGTACCCACAAGTCGAGAGCACGCCGGATGACGGCGGCCTGGTTCGCACCGGACGTGGAGAACCCGGCGGGCAGGCCGGCCGCGGCGGTCTCCGCCAGCGCCTCCTGCAGTGCGGTGTCGCGCAGCAGCGGGCTGTCCGCGGTCAGTGAGTGCACCTGGTAGAGGGAGAGCCGATCGCCAAGCAGGCCGCGGGACTCGGTGAGCTGGGTCAGGAACTGGCTCAGGGTGTGTTCCTTGATCTCGTGGACCGCGGCGTCGGTGCGCCACCCGCCGACGTACGCGTAGCCCCACTTGCTCGACACGGTGACGTCGCCGTGACCGCGCGCGCCCAGCCAGCCGGCCAGGAACTCCTCGGCGTGGCCGTAGGAGCGTGCCGCGTCGATCCAGCGGATTCCCGCGGCGTACCCCTCGTCAAGGACCTGCCAGGTCGCGGCTCGCATCGCGGCGACCGTGCGGCCGGCCGGGAGTTCGGCGTCGCGGCCCAGGTTGATGTAGGCCGGCCGCCCGAGCGCGGCCAAGCCGAGCCCGAGACGCGGCAGCGACGTCACCGCGGTGACCTGGCGGTCAGAACCGGCCGCCCTGGATGCGTCGGCTTCGCTGGGTCTCACCCGGCGCGCCGTAGGGGTAGTCGGGCGTGGGGGGCTCGCTCGCCTGATCGAGCAGCCGCATCTCCTCCGCGCTCAGCCGCACGTCGGCGGCGGCCATGTTCTCCGCCAGCTGCCGCAGGGTCCGCGCGCCCAGGATCACCGAAGTGACCCCGGCGCGGCCGAGCAGCCACGCGACCGCGACCTGCGACATCGTCACGCCCCGCTCGCCCGCGACCTTCCGTACCGCGTCGAGAACCTGCCAGGTCTGCTCGAACTGGCCGCGCTGGTTCCAGATCTTCATCCCGAGATCCGCGTTCTCCGCGGCCCGGGTGCCACCGGACGGCGGCCTGTCACGCTCGTACTTGCCGGTGAGCCAGCCGCTGGCCAGCGGCGACCAGCACAGCAGCCCGAGGCCGGCCGACTGGCAGGCGGGAACGATCTCCCATTCGATGGCGCGGGCGAGCAGGTTGTACTGCGGCTGCACGGTGACCGGGCGGGCCAGGTTGTGCGCTTCGGCCGCGTCCACTGTCTTTTGCAACTGCCAGCCGGTGAAGTTCGACAGGCCGACGTAGAGAATCTTTCCCGCGCGCACCGCGTCGTCAAGAAAACGCAGGGTCTCCATAACCGGGGTCAGCGGGTCCCACGCGTGCAACTGGTAGAGGTCGATGGTCTCCACGTTCAGGCGGCGCAGCGACGCGTCGAGCGCCGAGGCCAGGTGACGGCGGGACAGCCCGTGCCCATTTGGTGTCTCGTCGGTGGGAAAGCGGCCCTTTGTCGCGAGCACCACCCTTTCACGCGCGCCCGGCCTGCTGGCCAGCCAGCGGCCGATGATCTCCTCTGAGCGCGTGTCGGCGTACACGTCCGCGGTGTCCACGAGCGTGCCGCCCGCCTCGGCGAAGTGGTCAAGCTGCGCGTGGGAGTCCTGCTCGCTGGTCTCGTTGCCGAAGGTCAGCGCGCCGAGCGCGAGCACCGATACCGCGCATCCGCTGTCACCGAGCAGGCGGTATTCCATGGGATTCTCCCTTCCGGCCCACGCCTGGCACGTTCTCACCAGCCACCCTAGGGCGTCCGGGCACCCACGGCCGACACGCAGCCGCGGCCGTCGGCGACGGCCGCGGCTGCGTGCGGGGTCAGCGGACGAGCGCGGGCTCTTCGCCCAGTTCGTCCGGTGCCGGGTCCGGTTTGCGGGCCAGCCTGCTCGGCCACCACATCCGCCCGCCGAGGTCCAGATTGAGCGCGGTCACCAGCACGGACCGCACGATAATCGTGTCGAGCAGGACGCCGAAGGCGACCGTGAAGCCCAGTTCGGCCAGGAAGGTCACCGGAAGCGTGCCGAGCACGGCGAACGTGCCCGCGAGCACGAACCCCGCCGAGGTGATCACCCCTCCGGTCGCGGCCAGCCCGATGAGCGCGCCGCGCCTGGCGCCGCGCCGATCCGCCTCCTCGCGCACCCGGGTCATCAGGAAGATGTTGTAGTCGATGCCGAGCGCGACCAGGAACACGAATACGAACAGCGGGAACGCGGTATCTGCCCCGCCGAACTTGAACACGTTGTTGAACATGAATGCGCTGAAGCCGAGCGCGGCGGCGAACGACAGCACCACCGTGGCGGTCAGGATCAACGGCGCCACGAGCGCCCGCAGCAGCAACGCGAGGATGACGAATACCACGGCCAGGATGAAGGGGATGATGACGTTGCGGTCATGCGCGGCCGCGCGCTCCACGTCAAGGTTGATCGCGGTGTTGCCGCCGACCAGGGCGTCAGCGCCAGGGACCGCGTGCACGGCGGACCGCACCCGGTCGATCGTGGCGTACGCGGCCTGGCTGTCCGGCGCGGAGGCGAGCGTGCCCTCGAGGTAGGCGTGACCGGCCCGGATCGCGGGCGGGGTAACGCTCGCGATCCCCTGGGTGGCGCTGAACGCGGACCGCAGGGCCGCCGCCGAACTGGCATTGCCGATCACGACCACGGGCTGGCCCGCGCCGGCCGGGAAGTGGCTGGCGAGCACGGTTTCACCGACGACGGAGTCGGGATGGCCGCGGAAGGCCTGCGCATTGGTCAGGCCGCTGGCCTTCAGCCCGGTCAGCCCGAGCGCCAGGACGCCGAGCACGACGGCGGTCGTGATCCACACGATCCTCGGCCGTGGGGCGATGGCCCGGCCGACGCGGGCCCACAGCCCGCGGGTCGTCGGCTCCGCCGAACCGTAGGCCGGCCGGACGGGCCAGAAGATCCACCGGCCGACGATCACCAACAGGGCAGGCAGCAAGGTGACCATGGCGAGCAGGCCGACCGCCACGCCGATCGCGAGGACCGGCCCCAGGCCCTTGGTCGAGTTCAGCTCCGCGACGAGCAGTGTCAGCAGCGCGACGACGACGGTGCATCCGCTCGCGATGATCGCGGGGCCGGCCCGGCGCAGCGCCACCGCCATGGCCTCGTGCCTGTCCTCGTGGCGGCGCAGTTCCTCGCGGTAGCGCGCGACGAGCAACAGCGCGTAGTCGGTACCCGCGCCGAAGACGAGCACGTACAAGATGCCAGCGCTCTGCGCGTTGACGGTCAGGCCCGCGTGCACGGCGAGCAGGTAGATGACCGCCTGGGCACTCGTCAGTGCGACGCCCGCCGAGAGCACGGGGAGCAGCCAGAGTACCGGGCTTCGGTAAGTGATCAGCAAAATCACGATCACGACGGCCAGCGTCGCGTACAGCAGGGTGCTGTCGATGCCCTTGAACGCCTTGGCAGAATCGGCCGCGTTCCCAAGGGGGCCGGTGATGTGGTAGGTCAGGCCGTTAGCGTTCGACCCCGCGATCGCGCGCAGTGAGTCGGCCGCCTTGCCAGCGCCGTTCCAGCCGTTCTTGCCCAGGTTGACGGCGACGACGGTCTCCATCGCCTTGCCGTCCCTCGCCGGGAACGGGCCTGTCACCTGGCCGGGCACGACGCCGGAAACTCCGGCGAAACTCCTCGCGTCAGCGGCCGCCTTCGCTCGGTCGGCGGCGGTCAGGCCGGCGGCGTGGTAGTAGACCACGACCGCGGGGAAGATGTTCGGTGACTGGAAGTGCGCCTGCAGGCTCAGCACCTTGGTGGACTCGGCGGCCGCGGGCAGCCAGGAGCTCGCGTCGTTCTTCTCCGCGCCGGTCAGCTTGCCCGCGAGTGGGATGGCCACCACGACCACGACCAGCCAGAAGACCACCACGAGCCACTTGGTCCTGCGCCCGCACGGAATGCCAACGATCCTGCTCGCTCTGCTCATCGGGGTCCCCCCGCTTGCCGATTGCCTGTTAGTTCGCCTCATCGCACCGCTCAGCCCAAACCGTAGGGGATGGGTACGACAAAGTGCGTTAACGCATGGACGACGAGTCCCGAACATGCCGCGCTGCATCCAGGTAGGCCCCGTCACCCAGTCCGCCTGAGAGCTTGTAGCGCGAATCCGCTTCCTCCCGGTCTGTCCATCTTCCAGGCTACGGGCCGCACGGGGCAAGTCCTTTTGTCCCAGCGCTGTACGGGCCAACGGCATCCGGGCCCGGCCCGGTCGGCGCGCTGGTCTTCCGGCCACCCGGCGAGTCGAGAGGTTCTTAAGCAGCTTTTTACATACTTTTAACGGGTACGTCTTAGTAGGATGCCGCCCCAGCCGTTGCCGGCCCTCGCCCGTGGGCGGCGGAGGGTACCGCTCGGTGACACCGGGGACGGATCGGCGGAGGTGGCTATGGCTGCTGATGAGGAGCCTGAAAATCCAGGTGGCCCGCTGGTGGGTGTGGTGCTCGGCGCCGGTGGCGTGCTTGGTGCGGCGTGGATGGTTGGCGCGCTTGTCGCGGTGCAGGAGCGGCTGGGGTTCGGGGTAGGCGAGGCCGGACTCCTGCTTGGAACGAGCGCGGGAAGTGTGCTTGCGGCGGCCCTGCGGTGCGGGGTGACCGTCGAGGAGATGCTGGCGCATCAGCGCGGCGGGCTGGCCGGGGGGTTGATGGATCTCGGGCCGCCTGATCTCGGGGGCCGTGCGTTGCCGCCGCCTCCGTTGCTGCGGGTGGGTTCGCCGCGGTTGATGCTTGCGGCGTTGCGCGCGCCGCATCGCGTGCATCCGTGGGTGGCGGCGAGCGCCTTGCTGCCGCAGGGACGGGCCAGGCACGTGGCATTGCATTCGATGGTTCAGGCGATGGCGTCGCACGCGTGGCCGCATCTGCCGCCGCACGAAGATCTGGATGCGGGCCAGCCTGGCGGCCCGTTCGCTGGGAGCCGCGCTGGTCAGGTGCGCGTCCCTGCGGTGGACGCGGTGACCGGCAGCACCGGCGTGGCGGCGGCTGCGGTGAGTGACTTCGCTGCCGCGGCCGGTCCGCGTGCGGCACGCGGGGCGGCGTCCGCGGGCACGCCCGGTGCCGCCATGGCGGGTGCGGCCATGGCGGGTGCGGCCATGGCGGGTGCGGCGGGTGCGGCCGGCGTGGGCACGGAAT
>DATFVJ010000009.1:0-10488 GCA_035260365.1 Streptosporangiaceae bacterium | reverse complement strand
GTGCTGACTGTGGGCGATCCCGGGATAACCGCCAATTCCTGGGCCACCGGGCCTGGTGCCTGCTGACCGCGCGGCACCGGCCCGTTGCTGGCCGGCCGCACCGTCGCGACCTCCGTGAGCGCTCCGTTGTTGACGAAGCCGACGACACCCTGCGCCCGCAGGGGATCACGGTATTCGTGCGCGTTGACGGACAAATTGGGCCGGGAATCGCCGCCCACCGTATGCAAGATGCGGCCGGAATAATTCGTGACCACCTCGACGTGGCCGTTGAACATGACCCAGTCGCCTGGCAGCGGCGCGTAGCCGTCGCCCAGTGGGTGCCACCGCTGATGCGCCTGCGCATCCTGGCGGATCGAGGTAATGCCGGGCGATGCCGGATTCGGGTCGACGCGTACGTCGGCCCATTGATGGAGCGGCCACGGGTAGGAGGTCCCCCCGGTCACCCAGCTTTGCTGGCCAACTACCTGGGCGGCCAACTCCAGGGTCAAGCTGGCAAAGGCCGCACACGTGGCACCGTGATCGACACCGTCCAGGCTGTCCTGCTGCCAGATGATTGCCTCCATCTCGGCCGGGGACTTACCCTCGGCAATCCGGAGGTAGTAGTTGGCGACATTGACGACGGCCGAGCGCAGTGTCGCATCCGCCGCGGCCGCAGGCCGCGCGGACCGCTCAAGGGCCAGCAGCCTGATGGGCATGCCGGTTGGCGATGTTATATCGGCGGCCGGTTTCGGCACGACCGAGAATCCTGTTATGGCCCCGCCCGCGCTGAGGCTGACGAGCGCGGTGGCTTGCTGCCACCAGGGTTTTCTGACGGACGGCAACAAGCTCACCTCTTTTCCTGATCACACTGCGGCTGTGGCGCGGGAGTGGATGAATGGCTTTGTCACGCTGGCGGTGTTGAATTCGGCAGATGCTTGAGGATGGACTGGACGCCGGGGTCGCCAGGGTTTTTCGCGTTCTCGAACAGCACCGCGGCGTCCTGAGCGGCCCGGTTCCCGGCGCCTACGACCCACTTTCTGTAGACGTCGGCCACCAGGGCAGCCTGGCCCGCAGGGCTGCTGACGGGTTTGGCGCAAAGGTCAGGAAATCCCTGGTGCGATATTATTGCTGCGGATCCGGTATACCGCGAACAGTTCGCGGGGTTACCCTCAAGCCCGGCCTGGACGACCGCGTTGCCATCCGTGCCGGTGAGGGTGGCCCCACCGATGATGTCGTTTATGGCCCGCGCAGCCACCGCGAGGCTGTCGATCGGATTGAGTGGATTGTAGGGATGATGGAGGTTCAGTGACGAAGCGACCTCCCAGCCTTGGGCTGGTGCGATCGGCTCCAGGCCGATCCGGCCCGTCTTCGGGTTGGTGAAGTTCGAGTTATTGCCGCTTGTGATGAGTGAGAACACCCAGAGGATCTGCCGCGTGGTCTTCCCGCATGCGAAGTTGATCTGACCGGGCTCAGACTCTACGTCAGGATTTTGGCACGCTCTGGTGATTTCACTCTGCACTGTTGCCACGCTGGGCGGCCACGACGCGCCACCACCGGACATTACCACCACGAGGATGGTGACGAGCAATACGGCCAGAGTCGTGCCGGCCGCTACCTTCCGGCCGAACGCCGAGAGCCCCCGGTGATAGACGCTGCTGCGGCCCTGGTTGATGAGCACCGCGGTGCGTCCGTCCGGCGACTGTTGCGTGCCGTCGAAACTGGGACCGTCGAAACTGGGACCGTCGAAACTGGGACCGACGAAACTCACGCCGTCATAACCGTGTGCAGCAGTCTGCTGCGCATAGGGATCCGACATTCCGTCGGCATCATGCACGCCGCCCATACCGTGTGTCGCGCAGTCGCACGTGCCCTGTATGTGGTCAGGCGCCGCCTGGTGGCCATATACAGATTGCACAATCTCATGTTCAAACGAGACGCCGGTGTCAGAGAGTTCCCGCTCGAGTTCCGCGGCTGACTTCTTCAAGTCGGCGAGGCGCTGAATATTTAGACGGATGAGGTTTTCGCGGTAGGTTCCCACTGTTTCACCTCCAGCGTGCGGCTTGTGCGAGCCGGGCCCGGTTCTTGATGGCGGGTACGAAAGCTGTTCGCGCGGCGAGCGATGTCCGGATGACCCGTGGTGCTGCCGGTGGGCAGCAGCCAGCGACGGCCGGAGACGATGGCGAGCCGTCAGCCAATCCAGGCGCGATGAGCCGGGCCGCGTGCTCGGCCTGGGCCCCTGGCGGCCACCGCAAGTCATCGGCCAGTGCGGCGTTCAATGACCCAAGACGGCGGCCCGGTCCGCTGATGATCTCCACGCGGCCGGCCACGCCGCTGCCGGGGCGATCGACTACGCGGTCGCGTCGCCCGCGCGAATCGCCGGCTTCGATCGTCGCTCGCGCGGGCCAGGCGGCCGCGGCGGCCCGGCGCACGGGACGGGATCGAGAGTGCGACGGCTCATGCGCGGTAATCTGGCCGCCCACCGGCCGCGTGCGGCGGGGCCGGGATGCGCGCAGTACCGCCCCTGCATCCGCAGGGGAATTGTGTGACTGCGGCGCTGCAGCGCATGCGACCTGGGGCATGCGAATTATTAGAACATATGTGCGATGGCAGTGGGAAGTGTGATCTCCAGGTAGGGTGTATGCAGTTGATGACAGAGAGTAGTAGCGATGTTAAACAGGCAGGTCAGGACGTCGGACTGGCCTCGCGGCGGCCCAAGACGACCTTGCCGCTAGGAGCTGGCGCGCTCCCGTGCGGACGCCATGGACGGTGAACGTGACCGCAGCGGGCGGTCGCGGGCGAGGGCGGCGTCATCTGGGTCCACAGTTCAGCACCGTACGCGGCGCCACTGACAAAATGCCGCGCACGCGCGGTCCGCGCGATGACATCGCGGCGCGTTCGACGTCCTAACGTTGAGAGCAACCGAGACGAGGAGGAGACAGATGCTCGATCTTGAACCCGCGACCCGCACGCTGGCCGGGCTCGTCGACGGTATCCGCAGTGACCAGCTGACCGCGCCTACTCCGTGCCGCGACGCCACCGTCGGCGACCTGCTCGACCACGTGGACGGCTTGTCGATGGCGTTCACGGCGGCCGCGACCAAGACGCCGCTTGACGGCGGCAGCCGCGGGCCTTCCGCTGATGCGTCGCGGCTCGGCCCGGACTGGCGCACGCGGATCCCGCGGCGCCTGGCCTCGCTGGCGGGCGCCTGGTGCGACGCGGCCGCGTGGACCGGGATGACGCATGCAGGCGGCGTTGACCTGCCCGGCGAGGTAGCCGGGGTCGTCGCGCTCGACGAGGTCATCGTCCACGGCTGGGACATCGCCGTCGGCAGCGGCCAGAGCTTCACCTGCGAGCCGCGGCTCGCGCAGGCAGCGTACGAGTTCGTGCGCGCGTCGGTCGCGCAGAACCCGCACGGCACACCCGGCCTGTTCGGACCGCCGGTGCCGGTGCCTGACGACGCGCCGCTGTTCGACCGGCTCATCGGCCTCACCGGCCGCGACCCGGCCTGGCGGGCCGCGGTCAAACACGCCTGACCCGGGCGTCACCCGGACGAGACCAGCGTCAGCCCGGGTGCGGCGCCCTATCCTCGGCCGACAGCCCGCTGAGATCTGGGGGGCACACCTCATGCATCCAGTGGCCGTCTGGTAGCAGCCGCACGTCTTCGCTGGCCGTGATGACCGCTCCACACCGCTCGCAGATCTGGCCGGCGGCGTGCTCCTCGTTGTCATCTGGATCGAGGTACTCCACCTCCCGGTCCTCGCGGTCGTGTTCATCGATCTCGCGCTCGCCGAGGCTCTCGCGCTCGTGGGGCACGTCGCCCTCGGCCTCCCGGTATTCCTCGCCGTACTCGGGCCCGAAGTCAGGCCGTGTCGTCATGGTGCCCCCTTGTATTGCGATGGGCCGGGCACTTCACCCGCGATCCCAGTCTCGCACCCGCGGTCCGACGGCCGTGCCGTCACATGGCCGCGGCGAGCGCGGACCATGTCTGTGGCCTCGCGCCAAGGCCGTCCCCGGTTTCCGGGTTCCAGTACTCCGCCCAGCCGGATCGAACGATCGACCGCTTGCCGTGCTCGGACAGTTGTGCCGCGAGATCGTCCTGGCCCCAGCGGCGGCATGCCTCGACCGCGAGGAAGGTCAGCTGCGGCCACGCCGGCCCTCGCCAGTAGGCGTCAGGCAAATACAGCGGGTGCTCCACCGGGAGGTAGCGCAAGCCGAATGGCGCGGCGAACCGAGCCGGATCGCGCAGCTGGTCAAGGCATTGCATGGCACGCTCACGGCGGACGCTGCCGAGTGCGGTGATGGCACCGTCGAGCGTTGGTATGCGGCAGCTTTCGCCACCGCCGACGATCGGGAGGTCGACGTAGGTCGCCTGGCCGGCGTCCCACAGGACGCTGTCGATCGCCTCGCCGAGTTCAAAGCTGATGCTGCGCAGCCCGGCATCGCCGGTCAGCTCGCTCGCGAGGAGAAATGCGTGGGACAAAATCGCGTTGAAGAGGCTCGGGGCGCACACGAACTCACTACTCCAGACGGCATCGCCCTCTTCGTCGTTGAATTCAGCGGCGTTCACCAGCCGCTGGTCGTGATCGGTCCATTTCTTTTCGTCCCAGGCGCTGTTGCCAAGCCACGAGTCCCAGCGGGGAGAGTCGTCGCATCCAGTTTCCCACGGATGAACCACGAAAGCGAGACCATCGCGCGACCGAACGGAATTCAGGTAGGACAGGCCATTGAGCATGGCCGGAATCAAAGAATGGCCAAGATTGATCGATCTGCTGTTGGCCCACGCCATCGCCAGTGCATAAACGGGCGGCTGGGTAAACGACGACACGTCGGCCCGTGGCCCGCGGCTGATGGTTGGGCCCGCATATACCATGTGTGGCAGAAAGCCATTGCTGAACTGCTTTTGCATGGCGTGGGAAAGTTCTATTTCCGCCCGCCGGTCGTCCAGTGACGCCCAGGCGATGCTGTGGAAGCACGAATCCCAGAGCCACAGGTGCGGGTAGACGTCTTCATTTGGCCAGCAGTAGCCAAGATCGGGACGCCAAGCTGACTCGAGGACTCTGCGGGCCGCCGCTCGCACCGTGTCGTCGTTCACATTTCCGCCTCGGTGTTCTAGACTGCGTCCAGCCTATCCCGTACCCGGCCGTCATGCCAGGTCAGATGGCGGGAGGCCGGCGTTCGCCACGCAGGCGAATGTATTGGCGCACAGGGGGGATAAAAAGATGAGGCACCTACCGGCTCGGTCGCCGTCAATTGGCAAGGTGAGCACAAGCCTTTTGCGGCGTCCGCTTGGCTTGGTCAGCCTGCTCGCCGTCATCGGGGTCGCGTTCGCGGAGGTAGCTTCAAAAAGCGCGCGCCAGACGTTCAGCACGTACCCGGCATCGCTGAGCCTGCTGACCGGGTTCGTCACGCTCGCCGTCACGGCAAGCATCGTGGATCAAATCGTCGGAAATCGTGCATCACTTCGCTGGGAGGACGTCCGCGGAATCACGCTGAAGGGTCTCAACGACGAGATACGCTCGGCGCGGGACATTCTATGGATCGCGCTCTTCGGCCGGGCGCCGTATAATCTGCCGTTCGAAATGAGCGAGCAGGCGCGCCGTGCCCTCGAACGAGCCGGAGAAGCACCTTCAGTATGGTCGGATCACGTCAGAGACACGGCCCGCACGCAGCTCTATGAGCTGCTTAGCGACGCGCGATGGACACCCATTGGCGCGGCAGTTGTGCACAGGGCCACGCAGCAGATCCGGGAAGGCCTGGTGCGCTGGGCGCCCATGACGGCGCTCGCGCGCGGAGATTACCATGTGTTATCTCCGGTGGCCAAGGTCGCGGACGCCATCGAAGTGCTTGAGTTCCCGCTCGACGCCGATGTGCTCGACGAAAAGGGATGTGTCGCCGCGCGGTACCGGAAAGCAATGTGTGACCTTTGGTGCCACACGCTTACCGGGTGTGTCTACGTCGAGGAAAATATCGTCGAGGTCCTTTATCCGGCGAGACATTGGCCCTCCACTGCGCGGGGACTGCTGTCGCCGCATGAGCAGGACGAACTGAAGGACTGGCTGGTCCACCCGGAGTCGTTCAAGCGCGTGACCACGAACCGGCAGCAAGATCTCAAAGATTTGCTGCCGAACTGGTAGGTGAGCGCGCGGCGGCGTCAGTGCGCGCGCCGCAGGCCCTCGTCCGCGTACTCGATCAGCAGATCGCTGACGGACACGCCCCGCCGCCCGGCCTCGGCGGCCAGCCGTTCGGCCAGCTCGGAGGGTATGACAACGCTCCGGCGAACGTAGTCGTCGCTCTCCCAGGCTTCGCCCGGCATCTCAGCCACGCTGCGTCCCCCCAGCGAGGACCGGGACCGCCTGCGGCAGCGCGACGTAGCGGCGCAGTACGCGGTCGCTCAACAGGCCGAGGCAGCTCAGGTTCGGAAAACCCGGCCCCTGGGCGAGCCCGGCCAACACGGGCAGGTGCAGCGCCGGCCGCAGGTCTGCGACGGCCAGGCCGACGTCGATGCGCCGCTCAACCGTGTCACCGGCGAGGGCCCGCGCGAGGCGCCGCCGCGCCTCGTCGCCGAGCAGCCGCTCGAACCAGCGCGCATCGAAGCCGATCGCCACGACGACCAGGTCGTAGACCACCCGCTCGCGCTCGTGCTCGTATTCGATGGCGACCACGACCTGCCGCTCACCGGCTTCGATGCCGATCGCGCGCCCCGCCATCGTGCGGACGCCGCGTGCCTGGTTGAGCGCCGCCTCCGCCTGCGGCGAGAAGACGCCGCGGTCGGTGCGTTCGAGGAACTCGCGGCGGTGCGACTCGGCCAGCTGCGGCCAGTCGCCCGGATCGGAGTAAAAGCGATTCTCATCGTAGCTCTCGCCGCGTGAGTAGAGCACACCACGGCTGGTCAGCACGTCGACCGTCGAGCGTTTGTGGCACCGGGTGACCAGGCTGATCACGATCGAGGCGGCGGTCTCGCCGCTGCCGATGACGCAGACGTTCTGCGCGACGTGCTTGTCGAGCGCGCCCTCGTGCCGCCAGTAGCTGCGGCCGTCGAGCACGCGCGGGTGATCACGCGGCTGCCCGGCGACCTGGATCGGCGGCCCGGCCCCGGTGACCACGACGCCGTCGGCCTCGACCACATCGCCACCGGCCAGCGCCAGCCGCCACCGCTCGCCGTCCGTCTCCAGTCCCGTGAGCTCACCCGCGACGATCTTGACTTCGCACGCGGCGGCGACCTCGCGCAGGTACGCGCTCCACTGGCGATGCGTCGGCCGCAGCCGGCCGCGATCGACCCAGTCGGCGTACCGGCAATGCTCGATCAGATACCGCTGCCAGCCGAATCGCGCCATGGCCGCGGTGACGGCACCCGACGCGGCCCCCCAGCTCTGCGCGTACGGGTAGCCGATGTCCTTTTCCGGCGGCGTCCCGAGCGGCAGCAACCCGTTGGTGTAGCCCTGCCGGCCGTTCCAGTTACCTGCGACGCCGCCGCGCTCGACGAGGACGACGTGCGGCGGCGCGAGCCCGGCTTCGGCGAGCGCGCGAGCCTTGGCGGCGACCGCAATTCCCTTCGGCCCCGCACCGACCACAGCCAATGTCCGCATGGGGGCGAGAATAGGCGCTCGCCATCGCGACGGTGGCGGTCGGGCCAGGCGGGTCAGTCGGGCAAGGTGCGGCCGATGCCCTCGCGTACCACGTCAAGGACCTGACCCGCCCGGCGGTACGCCTGGCGCTGGACCGCGGCGCCGTTCCCGCGGGCCAGGAGATCCTCCAGCAGCTCTTTGACCACGGAAAACTCGCCGGCCTCGGTGAGAGCGGGCCGGACGTGCTCGAGCAGTCGGTAGGCAACGGCGTGCGCGGCCGCGGGCCGGTTCGTCACCGGGTCGACCAGCCGGTCGTCGAGACCGGAGCGGCTCGCCCGCCAGCCAGCCAGGCGCAGCAGTTCGGTGCGCACCGGGCTGGCCTGCTCGCCGTTTCGCCAGGCCCGGGCGGCGGTATCGACGAGCGAACGGACCAGCGCGGCGATGAGCACGGCGTCGTCGGGGTGCAGACAGACGTCAGCGACGCGGACCTCGACGGTAGGGTAGCGCCTGGACAGGCGCGCGTCGAAATAGATCATGCCCTGATCCAGCACCGTCTTGGTATCCAGCATCGCGCGCACGACCTCGTGATACCCGCGAGCGGACCCGAACGGATCCGTCGGTCCCGACGCGGGCCACCGGCCCCAGGCCTGGTACCTGAAGCTCGCGTAGCCGCTGTCGCATTCCTGCCAGAACGGCGAGTTGGCGCTCAGCGCGAGCAGCGTCGGCAGCCACGGCTGGATGCGGTCGAGGACCGCGACGCCCTCGTCGTCCGAGGCGATGTCGACATGCACGTGGCACCCGCAGGTGAGCTGCTCCTGCGCGGTCAGGCCGAACTCCGCCGACATCCGCCGGTACCTGTTCAGCAGCGTGAGGGACGGCGCGACGACCATGGGGGATGTGCCGAGGGCGGCCACCCGGACACCCGCCCGCCCGGCGGCCTCGGCCGCTACCGACCGGGAGCGGCGGACCTCACGGCCAAGTTCGTCCAGCGAGGTGCACGGCCGGGTCCCGGTCTCGAGCTGCTCCAGCTTGATCTCGAAATCGAGTACCCGGCCAGGCTCGCCGCTGGCGCTACCCTCGGGCGGCCTCGCGGCCGGCTGTTCGGCTCGCATGATCACGTCGGCCACGGCACGCGCCCGGCCGCTGGCGGAGTCGACGAGCAGCAGTTCCTCTTCGACGCCGATGCTTCGCGCTGCCACGCCGTCGAGCTCAGGAACCGCTGGATTCGCGCTCGCGCTTGAGCCTGCGCCAGCCGCCCGCTCGGTTGTTGGCGATGATCTGCTTGAACATGGCGGTGAGCGCGGGCGCGTTGATGGTTTCGCCCTGGCGGAAGGCCACCGTGCGGGCGGTCTGGTTGTCGTGGCCGGCCGTGATGATCCCGTCGGGATCGGGGACGATGCCGCCGTCGTAGAGGAACACGTTGACATGGTCCTTGGCGGCGAGCAGCGCGCAGATGTTGCCCTTCAGCACGAAATACGGCTGGCTGGTGCGCTTGATGGTCTCTGTTACCTCGGGGTCGGCGCCGTGGACCAGGTCGCGGACCGCACGGCAGATGGCCCGCTGCCAATCGGGCAGCGCCTCGATGTAGGCGTCAACGCGGGGGTCGGCGGTGTATGTCATCGCGGATCCACCATAGCCCGGCGGACCGCGCCAGCACCCGGTGACCGGCTGTGACACCTCAGCGGCAGCCGTTATGGACAATGAGCCCGAACGGCTGCCGCGGATGCGGCATCCAGTGATGCGGGGGCCCTGCCAGCCCGGGGGGCTCCACCCCACGGACCCCCGCCCTCGGCGGGTCGCCCCCCGGGGCAGCACAGGCCATGACCGGCTGCCGCGGGTGTGGGCCGGTCCTGACCGGTCCGCCGATGCCTATCCGGGTTCGCGAGATCGCGGCACGACCAGGCCGGACTCGTAGGCGGTGACGACCGCCTGCGTCCGGTCGCGCAGCCCAAGCTTGCCCAGCACGCGGCTCACGTGTGTCTTGACGGTCTCCTCGGTGACCACGAGCCGGGCCGCGATCTCCGGGTTGGACAGGCCCTCGGCGACCAGCCGCAGCACCTGCGTCTCGCGCGGGGTGAGCGCGGCGAGCGCGGGCGCGGCGCCCGCGGCCGGTGCGTCGGGCTTGCGGCGTAGCAGGGCGAACTCGCTGATGAGGCGGCGGGTGACGGTCGGCGCGAGCAGCGCGTCGCCGGCCGCGACGACGCGTACGGCGTCGAAGAGCCGCTCCGCGGTGACGTCCTTGAGCAGGAATCCGCTGGCTCCGGCGCGCAGCGCGTCGTAGACGTACTCGTCGAGGTCGAACGTGGTGAGGATGAGGATGCGGGGGCCGCCGCCTGCGGAGCCCGCGAGCTGCCTGGTCGCTTCGATGCCGTCCGTGCCCGGCATGCGGACGTCCATCAGGACGACGTCGGGGGACAGCTCACGGCAGATCCGCACCGCCTCGGCGCCGTCGCACGCGGTGCCGACGACGGTGAAGTCCGGCTGGGTGTCGAGCAGGGCGGCGAAGCCGGTGCGTACGACCTGGTGGTCGTCGGCCACGACGATCCGCACCGCCGGCGGCGTGCTCATCCGGCCGCGTCCCCCTTGCCCGGCAGCCGGGCCGTGACGAGGAAGCCGCCGCCGGGTGCGGGGCCGGTGCGCAGCTCGCCGCCGACGGCCACCGCTCGCTCGCGCATGCCAGGCAGCCCGTGGCCGCCGGCCCGCGGTGCCGGGGGCGGGCCCGGCCCGTTGTCACGGACCCGCACCCGCAGGGCGTCGTCGGCGTAGTGCAGTTCCACGTCGACGGCGGCGCCCGGCGCGTGCCGCCGGGCGTTGGTGAGGGCCTCCTGGATGATCCGGTAGGCGGCGAGCTCGACGCCGGGGTCGAGCGCGACCGGCGGGCCGCGCAGGATCAGCCGGGTGCCGGTCCCCGACGCGTCCCTCGCCGCGTCGAGCAGCTCGTTGA
>DATFVJ010000008.1:0-5270 GCA_035260365.1 Streptosporangiaceae bacterium | reverse complement strand
ATGAACGCGCCTCCGCCGATAGCCGACAGCCTGTCCGACACGCAGACCAACACTAAGTGATGCCAGCGTGCCGCGGCCCGGATCGGCCATCAAGCTCACGGTCGTCGCGGCGGGGGGACGCGTGCGGAGTCGCGCAACGCGGCCACCGCGGCGAGCGCATGCCGCGCGCCGGGCACGTCGTGTACCCGGAGCACCCTGGCCCCCAGCCAGGCGGACACGGCGAGCGTGGCTACCGTCCCCTCACCGCGCGCCTGCACCGGCTGGCCCAGCGTCTCCCCGATGAAGTCCTTGTTGGACACCGCCACGAGCACCGGCCAGCCGGTCGCGACGAGATCCCCGAGCCGCCTGGTCAGCTCGAGCGAGTGCCAGGTGTTCTTGCCGAAATCATGGGCCGGGTCGATCATGATGCGGTCACGGCGGACGCCGGCGGCGACCGCACGCTCGGCGAGCCCGGTGACGTGGTTGATCACCTCGGCGGTGACATCGGTGTACGCGACGCGATGCGGCCGGGTGCGCGGCCGCAGGCGGCCCGCGTGCGCACACACCAGCCCGATCCCGTGCGCGGCCGCGACCGTGGCGAGCCGCGGATCGACACCGCCCCAGGTGTCGTTGAGCAGGTCGGCACCGGCCTGCGCGACCACCTCCCCCACCTCTGAGCGCCACGTGTCCACGCTGATCACGACGTCGGGGTGCCGCTCACGGACCGCGGCGACCAGGCCGGCCACCCGCCTGATCTCCTCCGCCGCGTCCACATCGCCGCCCGGGCCTGCCTTCACGCCGCCGATGTCGACGATTTCCGCGCCGTCGGCCACCGCACGGTCAGCGGCCTCGAGCGCGGCACCGAACGCGTAGGTCGCGCCCCGGTCGAAGAAGGAATCGGGCGTGCGGTTGACGACAGCCATGATCCCGAACGACTCCGGGTGGAACTCCCGGCGGCCCAGGCGCAGCACGCCCGCTCCCTGTGCCCGCACGTCGCAGAGACCACCCTCCAGCTTCGCTTGCGTTGCCCGGGCCGGCCTGAGCGCCGCCGACCCGGCCTCCTATGCAGAGGATCGCATCCCCGCGGCGCGCGCGCACATCGAGCCGGGTAATGCCCGCGGACCCGACCGAATACGGGAGGGATCACGGGCCGCGGTGAACATCGAGGCCTTCGCCGTGCGCTGGCGCCCCCGGATGCGGGTACCCTCTGGGCCGGGGTGACCAACGTGCGATTCCTGGGTGACGCGCCGCCGGCGCAAGAGCTAACGTACAGCGACGTCTTCATGGTGCCGAGCCGCGGCGCGGTCGCGTCCAGGCTCGACGTGGATCTGAGCACGCGGGATGGCAGCGGCACCACCATTCCGGTCGTGGTCGCGAACATGACCGCGGTCTCCGGGCGGCGGGTGGCCGAGACCATCGCCCGCCGCGGCGGCATCGCCGTCCTGCCGCAGGACATCCCGCTCGACGTCGTCGCCGACGTCGTCGCGTGGGTGAAGGGGCGGCACCTGGTACACGACACCCCGATCACGCTCGGGCCGGGCGACACCACCGGCGAGGCGCTGAACCTGCTGCCCAAGCGGGCGCACGGCGCCGTGGTCGTCGTGGCGGACGGCCGGCCCATCGGCGTGGTGACCGAGGCGGACTGCCAGGACGTGGACCGGTTCACCCAGCTGCGCCAGGTCATGTCGGCCGACCTGCTCACCCTGCCCGCCGACATCGAGCCGGAGAAGGCATTCGCCCGGCTGCACGAAGGCCGCCACCGCCTGGCGCCGGTGGTGGACAGCGCGGGCAGGCTGACCGGCATGCTCACCCGCACCGGCGCGCTTCGTGCCACCCTGTACGAGCCCGCCACCGACGCCGCGGGCCGGCTGCGGATCGCGGCCGCGGCGGGCGTGAACGGCGACGTCGTCGGCAAGGCCGCCGCGCTCGCCGAGGCAGGCGTCGACCTGATCGTGGTCGATACCGCGCACGGCCATCAGGACAAGATGATCGCGGCCCTGACCGCGATCCGCGCGGCGGGCCCGGCCGTGCCGATCGCGGCGGGCAACGTGGTGACCGCGGAAGGGGTGCGTGACCTCGTCGAGGCCGGGGCGGACATCGTCAAGGTCGGCGTCGGGCCCGGTGCCATGTGCACCACCCGGATGATGACGGGCGTGGGCCGCCCGCAGTTCAGCGCGGTGCTCGAATGCGCGGCCGAGGCCAGGCGGCTCGGGCGGCACGTCTGGGCCGACGGCGGGGTACGCCATCCCCGCGACGTCGCGCTCGCCCTCGCGGCCGGCGCGTCGAACGTGATGATCGGGTCGTGGTTCGCCGGCACCTACGAGTCGCCGGGCGACGTGTTCCGCGACCCGGACGGGCGGCTGTACAAGGAGAGTTTCGGCATGGCCTCCGCCCGTGCGGTCAGGCTGCGCACGGCCGACGACTCGCCCTTCGAGCGGGCTCGCAAGCAACTGTTCGAGGAGGGCATCTCGAGCGCCAGGATGTACCTGGACCCGCAGCGGCCAAGCGTCGAGGACCAGCTTGACGCGATCACCGCCGGGCTCCGCAGCGCCTGCACCTACGCGGGCGCCCGCAACTTGGACGAACTGCACGAACGCGCGGTCGTCGGCATGCAAAGCGCGGCCGGCTACTCAGAGGGCATGCCGCAGTCGACAAGCTGGTAGGCCCGGGCAGGCCCGCTGCGCGGTGTCGGCATTGATGGCCGTCAAAGAGCCGCCCCGCGGCAGCCGTAAGACAGTGCCGGCCAGGGGGATCCCCCGGATTCTCTGCCGCGCCGCACACGGCGCATCTGCGGCAGCCGTTAGGGATCTGCCCGCCCGGGGAGGCGACCCCCAAACCGGGGGTCCGGGGGGTCGCCCCCGGACTGGCAAGGCCCACGACACCGGTCAGGTCAGCCGGCCTGCCGCGGCAGCCGTTCAGGATCATTCGGCGGATCCGGGTGCTCGGGGGCGGCACGATCCGGCGTTCACTGGCGCGGAGGCAGGTTTCGCTTATGGTTGGCGTGTGATTTCCGTGTACGCGTGGCTGCGGCGTCATCCACTGCTCGTGGATGCCGTGCTCGCCTGCGCGCTCGCGGCGACGGGCATCGGCTCGATCGTCAGGGCGGGCCGGTTCTGGGAGTCACTGCCGTTCACGTTCGTGATGGTCATCGCGGTGGTGCTGCGGCGCAGGTACCCGACGGGGGCGTTCGCGGCCGCGGTGACGGCCGGCGCCGCCCAGCTGGTGGCGGGCGTCCGGCCGAGCGGCCCCAACCTGGCCATCGTCATCCTGCTCTACACCCTCGCGGCCTACCGGCCGCGCCGGGTGTCCGTGCCCGGGCTGGTGATCTGCTTGATCGGCGCCGCGGCCGCGGTCGCCACGTGGTCGCGGCCCAAGGTGCTCAGCACGCCGACGGCGCTGCTCGCCGAGTCGGTCGTGCTCATGGGACCCGTGCTGATCGGCTGGGTACTCGGTGACTCGATGCGGTACCGCCGGGCGTATTACGCGAGCCTGGAGGACCGGGCGGCGCGGCTCGAGCGCGAACGCGACGCGCAGGCCCAGATCGCCACGGCGGCCGAGCGCGCGCGCATCGCGCGTGAGCTGCACGACGTCGTCGCGCACAACGTGAGCGTGATGGTGGTGCAGGCCGATGGCGCCTCCTACGCGCTCGATACCGAGCCAGAACGCGCCAGGCAGGCGCTCGCCGCGATCTCGCGGACGGGCCGGCAGGCGCTGAACGAGATGCGCAGGCTGCTCGGTGTGCTCCGCAGTGACGAGCAGGCCGGCCAGCCCACGGGTCTGGCGCCAATGCCGGGCGTGGACGAGCTCGGCGAGCTGATCGACCAGGCAAGGGCCGCCGGGCTGCCGGTCTCTTGCACGGTCAGTGGCACGCCGCGGCCGCTGCCCGGCGGCGTCGCGCTCGCCGCGTACCGCGTCGTGCAGGAGGCCCTGACGAACACGCGCAAACATGGCGGGCCGACGGCCGCGGCGGCCGTCACGCTGACCTACGGCGACGACACGCTGTCCGTGCGGATCGTCGACGACGGCTGCGGCGCCGCGGCGGTCGGGGACGGTCGCGGGCACGGGCTGATCGGGATGCGTGAGCGGGTCGAGATGTACGGCGGTGACCTGCTCGCCGGTCCTCGCCGCGGCGGTGGCTACCAGGTGACAGCGATGCTGCCGGTCGGTTCGCCAGCGCATGCGGACGAGGCAGGCAGTGCGGTGCCCCGGCCCGGTGGCAAGGACGGCAGATCCGCCCGCACCCCGGCCAGGAAGGGCGTGGCATGACGATCCGCACCCTGCTCGTCGACGACCAGGAGCTTGTCCGCACGGGGTTCCGCATGGTGCTCGACGCTCAGCCCGACACCGTCGTTGTCGGCGAGGCGTGCGACGGCGCCGGTGCCGTCGAGCTTGCCCGCACCTGCCCGGCGGACGTGGTGCTGATGGACGTGCGGATGCCCGGCGTGGACGGCGTCGAGGCAGCCAGGCGCATCTGCGCCGAGCAAGCCCACCCGCGCGTTCTCATGCTCACGACGTTCGATCTGGACGAATACGTGTTCGCCGCGCTGAAGGCCGGCGCGAGCGGGTTCCTGCTCAAGGACGTCCCGCCCGCCGAACTGCTGTCGGCGATCCGCGCGGTGCACTCGGGGGACGCGGTGGTCGCACCGTCGACTACCCGCCGGCTGATCGACCGCTTCGTGCCGTTACTGCCCTCGGGCGACTCGCGGTCGGCGGACCTGTGCGCCCTGACAGAACGCGAGCGCGAGGTGCTCACCCATATCGCGCGCGGGCTGTCGAACTCGGAGATCGCCGGTGCCCTCTTCGTGTCCGAGGCGACCGTGAAGACCCACGTGGGCCGGATCCTGTCCAAGCTCGGCCTGCGGGACCGGGTGCAGGCGGTCGTACTCGCGTACGAGACGGGCCTGGTCCAGGCGCGCGGGGCGTAGCCGCCCGTGCGGCGCGTCGCCCGCCGTGCGGGGCCGGCGTCCTCAGGCGGCCGGGCTCAGCGGTGACGTTGGGGGCGGCGCGGGGTCGGTGACCTTCGCGACCCATCTGCCGATACGGTCGATCAGGCCGTTCGAGGTCGCGGACTCCGCGTGCCCGTAACCGTGCTCGATCCAAAGTTCCTTCGGCTCGCGGGCCGCCGCGTAGATCTGGTGCGCGTGATCCACGGGAAAGTACGGATCCCGGTCGCCGTGCACGACGAGGAGCGGCACCGGAGCGATCATGGCGGCCGCCTCGGCAGGCGGCACGGGGTCCGGATTCCAGCGGGCGGAGTTCACGCGGGTGTTCAGCATCGCGTTCGTCACCAG
>DATFVJ010000007.1:0-7644 GCA_035260365.1 Streptosporangiaceae bacterium | reverse complement strand
GCGGGTCCGTCCGCCGCCGCCCTTGCCAGCCCGCCACGCCCGTTTTCCGGTACCTCGCGCGGCTGCGGACCGTGCAGCGGCATTCTCGAACCGGGCAAGACGGACTCCTCGTAGGGCGCGACCCGTGCGTGATTCGCTGCTGATTCCCGTCATTCTAGGGCGCTGCGTGGCTCAGGCCGACGCGAGCCTGTCACAGACACGCGCGCCCGCTTTGCCGTCGTCGAACGGGCAGAACTTGGCGGCGAAGGTGCGGTACGCGCCGGCGTACCTGGCCGCGACGGTCTCGATGTCCCCGATCGCCGCGATCACCTCGTCTGACGTGGCGAGCAACGGGCCGGGCGCTTCAGGCTCGAAGTCGAAATAGAAGCCCCGGAGGTTATCGCGGTAATCGTCGAGGTCGTAGGTAAAGAACAACATCGGCCGCCCGGTACTCGCATAGTCGAACATGACAGACGAGTAATCGGTCACCAGGATGTCGCTCACCAGGAAAAGCTCAGAGATATCCGGATAACGTGTGACGTTCATCGCGAAACCAGATGACACCCCGTCTGGCACGTCGTCCGCCATGTGGTGGTGCCCGCGAATCAAAAACATATAGTCGTCGCCGAGCGCCTTCCACGCACGCTCAAGGTCGACTCTCAGGTCGAATCGATAGCGGCCGGCCGCATAGAACTGGTTGTCCCGCCACGTCGGTGCGTAAAGCACCACCCGCTTGCCCTCAGGCAGCCCGAGCCGCCTGCGCGCCGCCGCCGCGAGTTGCGGAGCGTCCGGGCGGCTCAGCACGTCGTTGCGGGGATACCCGTACTCGCAGATCTCCCCGTCGAACCGGAAGGCGCGGCGCAGGGTCTGCGTGCTGAACGGGTTTTGTGACAGCAGCAGATCCCAGTGCGTCACTTCTGTGGCCAGATGATCCAGGTAGGCCGCGCCGCTGACGAACTGGGGCCGATCGATGTCAAAACCGATCCGCTTCAGCGGCGTGCCATGCCAGGTCTGCAGGTAGATCTGCCCGTCGCGCTTACGGTAGTGCGCGGGCATGTCGTCATTCGCGATCAGGTACCGAGAGCGCGCAAGCGCCTCGTAGTACTCGTGCGAACCCCTGAGCACGACGGTGGCCCCGGCCGGGGCACGTACCGCCGGATCGGCGACGACCCAGATGTGCTCCCGGTCGTCGCCGCGGTTGCGCAGCTCAGCGGCGATCCCCAGCGGGTTGTCCGCGCACTGCTTGCCCTTCCAGCTCATGAAGACCACGGCGTCGCGGAGCGGTGCGCGGAGCTTCAGCGGGTAGTAGGCCCGGCGCAGCACGCGCTGGTTGAACCGGCCGCGTTCCAGCCGGGACAGGTTCGTCGTCACGGCGAGCACCGGCGTGTCGTCGCCGACCACGATCAGCCGGTATTCCTTGGCGCCCGCGTCGACGGGCTGTTCGGTCACGTCGGCGAGCCGTGCGGGGTCATAAGCGGCTGCCATCAGGCCGTCGCCGGACGCGGGCGCGGCGCCAGGCCCTGCCCCGGCGCCAGGCTCCGCACCAGCAGGCTCGGCGCTGGGCTCGGCGTCAAACGCGGTGGTCACGCCGGTGCCGGTTTCGCCGATAGCCTCGGCGGCTGCCGACGTGCCTGCGCCGGCGCCGACGTCGAAAAGTATGTACCAGCGCCCGTCCCGCAGCGGTAGCTGCTCCCCGAACGACGGCATCCGGTTGGCGTCGATCTCGGCCGTGAATGTGTCGCCATCCTGCGTGCACGGCAGCCGGTGCACTTCGCTGGACCCGTGCCGCCGCAGCACGACGCCGGCCAGGCTGGCCGGCGGCCCGGCGTAGCGGCCCCGCAGCTGCAGCCGCCCGCCTGGCGCCCAGGCGTGGTCGGTGACGATCGGGCGGGGAGCGCGGTCGGAGATCACAAGGTCACCGTAGCGGCTCCAGCCCACCGCTATCTCCCGTCCGCCGCGCAGGTACCGTTGCCCGGCCGCGGCGGCCGTACCCACCACGGGGCGCGTGCCACCGCCGCCCGGCTCGCTCGCTCCCCCGGTGCTGGCTGCCCCGGTGTCGGCCGCATCGCTGCCCGCGGGCACGGCCACCCGGAACCGGCCGCGGCCGTCGACTGACACGTAGACGTCCCAGGCCGCGTCGCCGGCCCAGTCGCCGCGCGCGTCGCCGTCGTCCCGGCCCGCCGTCGGTTCGTCACCCCCCGCCGCCGCAGGCTCGTTCCTCCCTGCCACCGCTGGCTCGCCCTCGGCCCCTGCGGCCAGGGCGGCGAGGTCGATAGCGCCCGACAGGCGGGCAGCACCAGACGGGCCGACGGCCGATGCCGATGCGGGAAAGCTGACGCGGGCGGTGCCGCCCTGCCTGGCGAGGATCAGCGTGGCGTGGTCCGCGGCAGCGAGCGGCGGACCAGAGAGATCGACGTCGAGCTCGATCTGGCCGGCGCCGCCGTCGTGCCCGGGCTCGGCGTGGTGCCCGGCGAGCATCGCCGGCGCGTGGGCCAGCTGGACGACCAGGTTGCGGCCCTCCCATTTCGGCCGGAGCCTGATGCCGGGCGCCACGTCGCCGAATTCCGGCCGCTCCGCCCGGCCTGGCTGGGGGGTGTGGATACGGGCCGGCCGCCACACCCCACGGCTGCGCACGAGCACGTAGCACTCCCACGTGCCGGTGGCCCAGCGCCCGAACAAGCGGAACCAGCGCGGGCTGATCTCGCAGCGGAATCCGGCCCAGTCGTAGGAGTAACGCGCCTGGCCTGACTGCTCGGTGGCGTCAGGATGCAGGAACGACCGCGCTCGCACAATGATGGGCGGGCGGCGCCGGTTGCGCGGGCGCAGCACGACGATCTTCGACGAGTGCCTGCGCTTGCCGATGTCG
The DNA here is from genome assembly GCA_035260365.1 of Streptosporangiaceae bacterium. Lineage (GTDB taxonomy): Bacteria > Actinomycetota > Actinomycetes > Streptosporangiales > Streptosporangiaceae > DATFVJ01. The sequence continues at coordinate 4,799 of DATFVJ010000007.1, read as the reverse complement.
ATCGACGGGACGTAGGCACGACCCTCGATGACCAGCTTGCCCCCGCTCGCGCGAGCCGCCTCGCCGGCCTCCGGGCGAGGCGTCCCGCCGCCCCGCCAGCCGACCGCCTCGACCCGCACGAACGGGTCGAGTTCTCGCCAGGCCGGCCGGAAGATCTTCGCCGGGATGCGCAGCCTTGCGTCCTCGCGCAGCGGCAGGTCGGCGAGCAGCCTGCCGCGCCGGCGGACGATCGGGACCGCGCGCACCGGTTGCCGCATCTGCCACGCCAGTAGCGCGAGAAGTTCTGGCATCAGGCGCCGCTCGATGAGGTAGTAGGCGAGCTTCTGCACGGCGCGGAGCTTGGCCAGCACGCGCGGCCTGATCTCGCCGAGGTAACGGCACGCGAGGTCGAGGAACTCGGTGCGGTAGTCGTCGCCGACCTTGTACAGGTCCCCGACGTACAGCCAGAGGTCGTTGGTGAGTGCCTTGTGCTGGTGACGGCGCAGAAGGTCGGCGGGAGCGTGCGCGGCGAGGAAAGCGTCGATGGCGAGCAGCGCGTCGATTCGGTCCCTGAGGTTGCTGATCTCGGTACGGCTCTGGGTGATGGACAGTTCACCGAGGCCACGCTCACGCCAGTAGTAGATGTGGTCGGGGATGACGTCCACAGCCCGGGCGAGCACGTGCGCCCGCGTCATGAGCTGAAGGTCCTCCCAGATCATCCCCTCGGGGAAGGAAAGCTGGTGGGAATCCCAGAAGTCCTTGCGGAACAGCTTGTTGAACACCGAGATGTCGTAGAGCAGCTGCGGCATCTTGGTGATATGGGTGCCCATCCGCCTGCCCTTGATAGCGCGGGCGTGCAGGGCCGACTGGCTGATTCCCCACGGCCCGATGCGGTTGACATTCCCGCAGACGAAATCCGAGCGCGACCGTTCCAGTGTGCCTACGAGCACCTCGTACGCGCCGGGCGGCACCATGTCGTCTCCGTCGACAAAGGCGAGGAACTCACCGCGCGCCCGTTCCGCACCGCGGTTACGGGCGTACCCGGGGCCGCCGTTGCGCACCTGGAGCAGGGTAAACCGTGGATCAGCCGCGGCCTGCGCCCTGGCGACCTCGCTGCTCGCGTCGGTCGACCCATCGTCGACCATGATCACTTCAAGGTCGACGAATATCTGCGCCGCGATCGACCGGAGACAGTCGCCGAGCAGGTCGGCCACATTGTAGAAGGGGACCACGACACTGATCCGCGGACGTGTCACCTCTGCCGGACCTCCCAGTCGTCGTCGGCGCGCTCAGATGCTACTACCCCGTGGCAGCCAGTCACGCCCGCATCGCCTCGGCGTGTACGTCACGTACGCGCCAGCAAACGGCATTTATCCCGAACGGGCTGGCAGTGCCCCCGCATCAATGGATGCCGCATCCGCCGCAGCCGTTCGGGATAATGCTTGGGCCGTTGGGACGGGTGGGTCAGGCGGCGGCCCAGCCGAGCGCGACCGGGTCATAGACGCGCTCGACGTAGATCTGGTGCCAGAGCGAGAAGACGATCAGCACCCACAGCTGGCGCCAGTTGACGTCGGGCTCGCCGGTCCGGTAGCGCCTGAGCATCTCGAGCGCGGCGGCGCGGTTCACCCATTCGTCGGTGCGTGCCTCGCGCAGCAGCCGTTCGGCGAATTCGTACATCTGGCCCTTCAGCCAGTGGCCGACCGGCACGGGGAAACCCAGCTTCGCCCGGTCCACCGCGGACCGGGGCAGCAGCTCGCTCATCGCCGCACGCAGCGCGTACTTCGTCGTGCCGCCGCCGGTCTTCTCCTCCTTGGCGAGCTGGCCGGCGACCGCCATCACCGCGGGATCGAGGAAGGGCACCCGCAGTTCGAGGCCGTGGGCCATGGTCATCCGGTCCGCCTTGACCAGGATGTCGCCAGCGAGCCAGGTGTTGATGTCCACGAGCTGCATCGTCGTCACGTCGTCGAGACCGGCGCCGAGCGCCTGCGCGTAGATGGGATCCGTCACGTCGTACGGGCTCGCCGCACCCTGCGCGCCGTTGCCCGCGACGAGGTCGAGCTGATCATCGGTGAAGACGTGCGCGTTGCCGATGAACCGGCGCCGCAGCGGGGTGGACGTGCGTTCGAGCAGGCCCTTGCCCTTCACCCCGGCCGGGATCAGCGAGGCGGCCCGCTTCAGCGACGACCGCCCCCAGTCCGGCAGTTTCTCACCCGCCCGCACGACGCCGGGCTGGTGATAGATGAGATAGCCGCCGAACAGCTCGTCGGAGCCCTCGCCGGACAGCACCACCTTGACGTGCCTGCGCGCCTCCCTGGCCACGAACCACAGCGGCACTGCGGCGGCATCGGCCATCGGGTCATCCAGATGCCAGATGATCTGCGGCAGGTGGCGCATGAACTCCTCGACGCCGATGACGTACGGGATGGACTTCACGCCGATCGCGGCCGCGGTTTCCTGCGCGCGGTCGATCTCGCTGTAGCCCTCGCGCTCGAAACCGACCGTGAACGTCAGCAGGTCCGGACGGCGTTCCGCGACGAGCGCGCAGATCGCGGCCGAGTCGATGCCGCCGGAAAGAAACGCGCCGAGCGGCGCGTCGCTGCGCAGATGAACGGCGACCGAGTCGCGCATGACCTGCAGGATCCGGCGTGCGGTCCCTTGCTGCGGCGCGGCGGCGGGCCGCAGATCGGCGCCCCAGAACCTGGCCACCTCGACGGCCGCGTCCGGTGCGGCGGACGACGCGGGCAACTCGGGCCTGGCGCCTGGCCGCGCCATCAGCGCATGCCCGGGTGGCAGCACCCTGATCGGCGGCGTGAGCGTCGCGGGCGCGGGCACGTACTGGAAGGCCAGGTACCTTCGCATCGCGTCCCCGTCCAGGCGGGTCAGCTCGCCAGGCTCGGCGAGCGCCTTCTTCTCCGACGCGAAACGGAGCATCCCCGAGTCCACCCGGTAGAAGAACGGCTTGATGCCGAACGGATCGCGCGCGCAGAACAGCTCGCGCCGGTGGCTGTCCCAGATGGCGAAGGCGTACATGCCGCGAAGCTTGCGCACCACCTCCCGGCCTGTCCGCGCGTAGGTCTCGAGCAGGACCTCCGAGTCGGAACTCGTCCGCAGGGTCACGCCCTGGGCGCGCAGTTCCTCCGCGAGCTCGATGTAGTTGTAGATCTCACCGTTGTAGACCATCCAGTAGCGCCGGTCGGCAGAGCACATCGGCTGGTGGCCGCCCGGGGACAGGTCGATGATCGCCAGGCGTTTGAAGCCGAGCGCGATGTCGTAGTCGCTGTAGCTGCCGTCGTCGTCAGGCCCGCGGTGGGCGAGACGCTTGGCCGCCACGTCCACCCAGTGCGTGTCCGGGCCAGCGGACGGCGTCAGCGCCAGGCAGCCTGCGATTCCACACATCCACGCCTCCATAGGTCGGTGACGGTGCCGCCGGACCGATCCTACGGTGACTGCGCTGATGAGACCGCCGCGATCGGTTAAGGGCACTGCCCAGGGCGCGTGGCCAGCCGCGCGCCGCGCCAGGCTGCCCCCGCATTGCGTCAGCGCCGTGGATCGCAGGGGCTATCGCACATGCGATCCACGGCGCTGACGGATCGGCCCGCAGTGACCAGTATCTGAGACGAGCCCGCGATCACTCACCGCGCCACACGGGCGGCCGTTTCTCCGCGAACGCGGCCGCACCCTCGATCGCGTCCTTGGAGCCGAAAACGGGCGCCGCGATCTCGGCCTGCCTGGCGAACGCGTGGGCAGCGGGCCAGTCCGCGGACTCCACGATGATGCGCTTGGTCGCGGCGAGCGCGAGCGGCGCGTTGGCGGCGATCGTGGCGGCGAGCTCGCGGGCCGCGGCCAGGGCCTCGCCGGCCGGGACCAGCCGGTTGATCAGGCCCGCACTGTGCAGCCTGGCGGCGGGGATCCGCTTGCCCGTCAGCGCTATCTCCATGGCGATGTGGTAAGGGATCCTGCGCGGCAGCCGCAGCAGGCCGCCGGCGCCTACCACCAGGCCGCGGGTGACCTCGGGCAGCCCGAACCAGGCGTCCTCGCTCGCGACGATGAGGTCACACGCGAGCGCAAGCTCGCAGCCGCCCGCGAGCGCGTATCCCTCCACCGCGGCGATGATCGGCTTGGCGGGCGGCCGCTCCGTGAGACCACCGAACCCGCGGTCCCCCGCCATCGGGTTGTCGCCGGTGAGGAACCCCTTGAGGTCCATGCCGGCGCTGAACGTCCCACCGGCGCCGGTCAGAATCAGGACGGAGACATCTTTGCGGTCGTCAAGCTCGCCGATCGCGCCCGCGATTCCCGCTGCGACCGCGCCGTTGACGGCGTTTCTCGCCGCCGGGCGGTTGATGGTGAGCACGGCGATCCCCGCGGCCACCTCGACCAGCACGTCGTCGGCCATGTCAGCGCCTCACTTCGGCTGGAAGCGGCCAGGTCACGAGGTCACAGCCTAACCGAGGCTTGAACCGGCTACACAACGATGGCCGCGCTCGACGCCGAGCCCGCCCGGCCGGTTCTGCCTTCCCGAGGTGCGCTAAAAGCGTCCGTCGCCGCCCTCGCCGACGTGGATCTCGGTCATGTCGGAGCGCCGCAGGTCCAAGGAAAAGCGTGGCCGGGAGAAGGAAGAGTGGTGATGAGAGGTACGTGGCGAACGACAGACAGTGGTGGAGGCAGGCCATGGGCGTCATCGTGGCCATCGTGGTCGTGCTCGCGCTCGCGCTCGTGAGCGCCACAACGAGGGCCGTCGCGGCCATCCCCTGGTATTTGTGGGCCGTGGCCGCCCTGGTGACGGCGGCAGGCATCGGCGGGCTCGTGGCTCTCGCGGTTCG
>DATFVJ010000006.1:0-11184 GCA_035260365.1 Streptosporangiaceae bacterium | reverse complement strand
CGCCCGCGTCGCCCTGCGGTACCAGCCTGACCCGGAGTCCGCGCAGGCACGGACCACAGCCGCGGCGGTACGGAACGTCCCGCCGCCACCGGGCGCACGGGTCTACGTCGGCGGCGTCAGCGCCGAGCTTGTCGACGAGTTGGGCAGTCTCGGGCACACCCTGCCCTGGATGGCACTCATGGTCGCCGTCGCCACGTTCGTGCTGCTGTTCCTGGCGTTCGGGTCGGTCGTGCTGCCCCTCAAGGCGATCGTGATGAACGTGCTGTCGCTGTCGGCGACGTTCGGCGTGATCGTCTGGATCTTCCAGGAGGGTCACCTGTCCGGCTTGCTGAGGTTCACGCCGGCCGGCTGGATCGACCCGACCATGCCGATCCTGATGTTCGCCATCATCTTCGGGCTGTCCATGGACTACGAGGTGTTCCTGCTCTCGAGGATCCGCGAGCGTTACGACGTCACCGGGGACAACCGCGCCGCCGTGGCCAGCGGTCTGCAGCGCACCGGCGGCGTGATCACCAGCGCGGCGCTGCTCCTGATCATCGTGATCGGCGCGTTCTCCGCATCCGGCATCGGCTTCATCAAGCTGCTCGGCGTCGGCATGATCATCGCCCTGGTGATCGACGCGAGCGTCGTCCGGGTACTCCTCGTGCCGGCCACGATGCGGCTGCTCGGCCGGGCCAACTGGTGGGCGCCACGGCCGCTGCGCCGCGTCTACGCCCGGTACGGCATCCGCGAAGGCGAACCGGCCGGTGCCGAGCCACGCGTCACCGAGCCAGCCGCCACCTGATGCCGAACGGCTGCCGCGCGGGCGGCCGATCGGTGGGCTGCAGGCACAGCGCGGGTTCGGGGTCCGGGGTATCTCGGGTGGCCCTGTGTCCCCCCGGTTGACAGGGCCTGACGGCTGCTGCGCGGCGCCGGCCGTGAGACGGCAGGCGATACGGGGGGCCGCCGTCCCGGGCCGGGTCTGACGGTCAGCGCCGCGGATCCCATGGGCTATAGCCCACGCGATCCGCGGCGCTGACCGTTACAGGCAAGAGCCAGGGTGCGGCAGCCGTTCGGGAATTACTGGGCTGAACCGGACGTGCTGCCTCGCACCGCCTGTCGTATCGTGGCCGACGTGGCGATCACACTGGTCCTGGGCGACATCACCGGGCAGCGGGTGGACGCCGTTGTCAACGCGGCCAACTCGTCCCTGCTCGGCGGCGGAGGGGTGGACGGCGCGATCCACCGCGGCGGCGGGCCTGCCATCCTGGCGGCGTGCCGCGAGCTTCGCGCCGGTGCGTACCGCGGCGGACTGCCGGTGGGGCAGGCCGCCGCCACGACCGCTGGCCAGCTCGCCGCGAGGTGGGTGATCCACACGGTCGGTCCCGTCTACTCGGCGAGTGAGGACAGGTCCCGCCTGCTCGCGTCCTGTTACCGGGAATCCCTGCGGGTCGCCGACGAGCTCGGCGCGCGCAGCGTCGCCTTTCCCGCCGTGTCCGCGGGGATCTTCGGATGGCCGGTGGAAGACGCGGCCAGGATCGCGGTCGCGGCGGTGCGGACCACGCCGAGCCGGGTCGAGGACGCGCGTTTCGTGCTGCTGACCAGGGACGTGTTCGCCGCCTTCGAGCAGGCCCTGGCCGAACAGGCACCCGGCTGAACCCGCCAGCGGCTCAGCCTTCCGCGCCGGGATCGGCGAAGCGGGCGAACGCGCGGAGGTTGGCGAGGCTCTCGCCGCGTGCGGCCCGCCACTGCCACTCCCGCCGGATCGACGACGCGAACCCGATTTCGAGCGCTGCGTCGAAGTTGTCGTCTGAGTAAGTGAGCACGCAGCCGAGCAGCCGGTCGATCTCGTCTGGCGTCACCGCCCGCAGCGGCAGCCGGCCGACGAGATAGACGTCGCCGACGGGGTCGAGCGCGAAATGCACGCCGAACGTCTGCCCGTTGCGCTCGAGCAGGAACCGGTAGAAGCGGGCGTGGTTCTCGTCCGGCTGCCTGCAGAAGAACGCCTCCACGTGCAGGCTGTGCGTGCCCACGATGAGCCACGTCATCGTGGCCAGCTTGTGCTCACCTTCGAGCCTGGCCAGGTACGCGCCGGCGCGCGGGCTCTCGTAGGTCACCCCGGCCGCGGCGAGCGCGCCCTCGATGACGGCCGGGAGGCCGCCGCCATCCGTAGCCTGCGTCACGCGTCCACCGCGGCCGCGACGTGCTCCTCCATGGCCCCGGTATACACCTCAAGCAGCCGGGCGACGGTATCGGCCCAGCCGAACTGCGACGCGTGCGCCAGCGCCCCGCGCCGCAGCCGCTTCAGCCGCCGCGGCGCCGTGACCAGGTCGCCGAGCACCCGCGCGTAGTCGGCCGGGTCGTGACCAGCCACGAGCACACCGGATACCCCGTCCCGCACGGCCGTGCGCAGCCCACCGGCGGCGGCCGCGACCACCGGCGTCCCGCACGCCTGCGCTTCTACCGCTACCATCCCGAACGACTCCGAGTGTGACGGCACCACGACCACCGTCGCCGCCCGGTACCAGTCGGCGAGCTCGGGCTGCGGGCACGGCGGCTCGAGGCGCACCCGGCGCGAGATGCCGAGCGCGGCGCCGAGCTCGCTCAGCCAGTCAGGATCGGCGCGGCCGGACCCGCTCGGGCCGCCGACGAACGCGACCACCAGCCTGCTCGCGAGACGAGGATCCTCGCGGATCATGTGTGCCGCCGCCCGCAGCAGCACGTCCGGTCCCTTCAGCGGCTGTACCCGCCCGGCGAAAAGCAGCACCACCGCGTCCCCCGGCAGGCCGAGCCTGCGCCGCGCGGCAGCGCGTGAGCCTGGCCTGAAGATCGCGAGGTCCACACCCGGGCTGACGATGCCCACCCGGGCCGGGTCCGCGTCGTAGAGCGTGACGAGCTGATCCGCCTCTTGCGCGGTGTTGGCGACGAGCCGGTCAGCCGCCGCGACCACCTCGGTCTCACCGCGGATCCTGATCTCCGGCTCTGGCGTGTCGCCCGCCGCGAGCGCGCCGTTCTTGACTTTGCTCAGGGTGTGCATCGACTGCACGAGCGGCACCCCCCATCGCTCCTTCGCGACCGCCCCCACCTGCCCGGACAGCCAGTAGTGCCCGTGCACGAGGTCGTACCTGCCCGGTTCGTAGTCCGCCTCGGCGCGCAGCACGCCGAAGGTGAAGTGGCAAAGCTCCGCGTAGAGGTCGGTCTTGTCGAGTTCCTCGAACGGCCCGGCGACCATATGCCGAACGAGCACGCCAGGAGCCAGTTCCGCGACGGGAGGTGCGTCGCGGGACACCCCGCGGGTGAAAATCTCAACCTCGACACCGAGTGCCGCCAGGCGCTTGCTGACCTCGACGACGTACACGTTCAGGCCCCCCGCGTCGCCGGTGCCCGGCTGGTCGAACGGTGATGTGTGCACGCTTATGGTCGCGATCCGCCGTGGGGTGTGACGCGGCAAAGCAAACACACCTCCGCTCACCTACGCCTGGGCAACCGCCACATGCAACCGCACGGCGGCGCGCCGTGTTCCCTTGCCTGGTTGGCAGCGGGCCGGGCCCCGCACCATCGGGCCGGCGGCGGTCGCGGATATGCTGTCGCAACGTGGGAACCCTGGTGCTGCTACGGCACGGCGAGAGCGCGTGGAACGCCGATGGCCTGTTTACCGGCTGGGTCGACGTCGGGCTGTCCGCGAAGGGCGAGAGCGAGGCGGCCGCGGGTGGGAAGCTGCTGCTCGACGCGGGCATGCGGCCGGGCATCGTGCACACGTCGGTCCTGACCCGCGCCATCCAGACCGCGAACATCTCGCTGGACACCGCGGGATGGGGGTGGCTGCCCGTGCGGCGCTCCTGGCGCCTCAACGAGCGGCACTACGGCGCGCTGCAGGGCAGGAACAAGGCGCAGACCCGCAGCGAGTTCGGCGACGAGCAGTTCATGCTCTGGCGCCGTTCGTATGACGTGCCGCCGCCGCCGCTTCCTGACGACGATCCGCTCTCGCCGGTTCGTGACCCGAGGTACGCCACGCTGCCGCCCGAACTCATCCCGCGCACCGAGTGCCTGAAGGACGTGCTGGCGCGGATGCTGCCCTACTGGTACGACGGGATCGTGCCTGATCTCGCCGCGGGCCTGACCGTCCTGGCCGTGGCGCACGGCAACTCGCTGCGGGCACTGGTCAAGCACCTGGACGGGATCGCCGACCAGGACATCGCCGCGCTCAACATCCCGACCGGAATTCCGCTCGTGTACGAGCTCGACGCGGATTTCAGGCCAGCCGGGCCGGGCGCATATCTCGATCCGGCTGCGGCCGCTGATGCGGTTGAGGCAGTACGTAACCAGGGCAGGTAGCCATCGGGCCGGGGCCGCAGGCGAACGAGGCCTGACCGGGTGGTGAATTCATCCCAAATTACCCCACCGCCCGCAAGCCGGTGGTTGCCTGGTCAGGCCGCGATCCGCATACCATCGAGGCGTGAGCGTCGAGTTGGTGGCAGCCATCGCGGCGATGGCCGGTATGGCGGCGGGGGTAGCCGTGGTGCTCGCTGTCCGGCCGGTGAACCATGACCGCGAGCCGCGGGATGGCACGCCGCAGCCTGCCCGGCTGCCGCCGGGTGTCGCGTCCGTGCTTTCCGTGCTGCCATCCTCCGCTGTCGTGGTGGATCACGAAGACCGGGTGCTCCGTGCGAGCTCCGCGGCACGCGCGTTCGGCCTGGTCAAAGGCGACCAGCTGGTGGTCGGCGACCTGATCGCGCTGGCCCGGCAGGTACGCAGGGACGGTGAGATCAGGGAAACCGAGATCGACGTGCCCAACCGCAAGTTCGGCAACCGGACCACCAGCTTCGCGGTCCGGGTCGCACCGCTCGGTGCGCAGTTCGCCGGGGGCGGCCTGGTGCTCGTGCTCGCGGACGACCAGACGGAGAGCCGCCGGGTGGAGGCGGTCCGCCGTGACTTCGTCGCGAACGTCAGCCACGAACTGAAGACGCCCGTCGGCGCGCTCGCGCTGCTCGCCGAGGCCACCGAGGAAGCGGCGGACGACCCGGAGGCGGTGAGCCGCTTCGCGGGCCGGATGCGGCAGGAGGCCGCCCGGCTCACCGTGCTCGTCAGGGACCTGATCACGCTGACCAGGATCCAGAGCGCCGAACCGGTCGCCGACGCGCGGCCGGTGGACATCGGCGCGGTCGTGACCGAGGCCATCGACCGGTGCCGGATGAAGGCGAACAAGCAGGGCATCAAGCTCAGCTCAGGCGGTGACCAGGCGCTGAACGTGCTCGGGGACGAGGACATGCTCGTCACGGCGTTGCGCAACCTGATCGAGAACGCGGTCGCCTACAGCCCGGAGCGTACCCGGGTGGTGGTCTCCACCGTGCGTTCGGGGAAGAAGGCCGAGATCAGCGTGGCCGACCAGGGCATCGGCATTCCCGAGCGTGATCTGGAGCGGATCTTCGAGCGTTTCTACCGGGTCGATCCGGCCCGTTCGCGTGCCACCGGCGGCACGGGACTTGGCCTCGCCATCGTGAAACACGTGATGGCGGCGCATGGCGGCAAGGTCAAGGTCTGGAGCAAGGAAGGCGCAGGTTCCACGTTCACCCTCCGGCTTCCGCTGCACCAGCCCGCGGAGCCAAGCGGGAACGGCGACGGGGCCACTGCAGCGAAATCGTCATGGGAGGCAGTCAAGTGACGCGTGTGCTTGTCGTCGAGGACGAGGAGTCGTTCAGCGACGCCCTGTCGTACATGCTGCGCAAGGAAGGCTTCGAGGTCGCGGTGTGCCCGACCGGCCCCGATGCGCTCGACACGTTCGACCGCAGCGGAGCCGACCTGGTGCTGCTTGATCTCATGCTGCCTGGGCTGCCTGGTACCGAGGTGTGCCGGACGCTGCGGCAGCGGTCGAACGTGCCGGTGATCATGCTTACCGCCAAGGACACCGAGGTCGACAAGGTGGTCGGGCTCGAACTCGGCGCCGACGACTATGTGACGAAGCCGTTCTCCTCGCGTGAGCTCGTCGCCCGGATCCGTGCGGTGCTGCGCCGCCAGGGTGAGACCGAGGAACTGCAGACCGTCACGCTGGAGGCAGGCCCGGTGCGGATGGACGTGGACCGGCACGTGGTCACGGTGCGGGGCAAGCAGATCCAGCTGCCGCTCAAGGAGTTCGAGCTGCTCGAGGTGCTGCTGCGGAACGCCGACCGGGTGCTGACCCGTATGCAGCTCATCGACCGGGTCTGGGGCATCGACTACGTCGGTGACACCAAGACACTGGACGTGCACGTCAAGCGGTTGCGGGCGAAGATCGAGCGTGACCCGGCCAACCCGCGGCACATCGTCACGGTCCGCGGGCTCGGCTACAAGTTCGAATCCGCCGCCTGAGGCACTGCCGCCGCTGCCTTCCGCGACGGCGGCTACGGCGTAGCGGTGGGCGACGGGGTGGCTCTCGGCGAACCCGTGGAGCTCGTGGGCGACGGCCGCGGGCTCCTCGGCGCGCGGGCCGTGGGGGTCGGCGTGGGGCTCGGAGCCGGTGGCGAGAACGTCGTGTAGAAGTTGACCCGCGGCATGACCGGGATGATCATCGCGATCGTGCCGGCATTCTGGAACGTGAGCGCGATCGGGATGGACTGGCCGCCGACGAGCGGCCTGGTCAGGCCGTTGAGTATCACTTCTGGCGCGGGCCCGGTGAGCCGCGCCGGCTGCTGTACCGGCAGGTTCACTGGCCCGCCGAGGATCGTTACCGAGGCCGCCGCGCCGAAGGCGGAGACGGCGGTCAGCCGATCCGGGGCACCGTCGTTGACAAGTGCGAGGAACAGGCCGGCGGCCTGCCCGGGCTGCAGCGTTCCGTTCACGCCAGGTCCGAGCACGAACACGTTGCGAATGGCGATGCCGTGGAACACGGTGCCCGCACCGTCTGTCGGCGTGAAGGGCTGGTTGGTCTGGGCGTTCAGGCCGGCCGCACAGCCAGCGAGCGCCGGGACAAGCGCGGCCGCGGCGGTGATCACCAGCAGCCGGAAGGCGCTACAGCGGATCACGGAGTCGACTCCTGCGTCTCGCGAACGGATCAGGCACGGAAAGCGTAGCGGGCGGGTCCGCGGGTCATTCAGCTGCCCTCCCCGGGGTGCGTCCCGCAGATCTCTGGCGGCCCGGATCGCCGTCTGGATCACCGCCCGCATCCACCAAGATCAAGATCTCGCGGGGTCACGCTGGTGCTCAGCTCATCTGCCCGGCGCGCGCCACGAGCAGGACGACATCGAGCAGGCCAGCGCCGATGACGGCGATCATAGTGAGCGCACGCCCCATCTGGTGCCGCGGCCCCGCGATGGCGCCGGCCAGGCCGGCGGCGATGACCGCGGCCGACGCGGCGAGGCCGACCGCGGCGAGCGCGTCGAAGCCGCCCGGGGCGACCGCGAGCACGGCCGTCGCCGCGCCGAGAAACGCGCCCGCCAGGAAGCGCGAGATCCTGCCGCCGAGCCGCTGCGGCAGCCCGAGGACACCGGTCGCGAGGTCGGCGGGGAGGTCGGGCAGCACGTTGGCAAAATGGGCGCCGACCCCAAGCAGCGCGCCCGCGGTCAGCGCCCACCAGGCAGGCCAGGGATGGCCAGGCAGTCCGAGTGTGACGAACGCGGGGAACAGGCCGAATCCGGGGATGAAGGGGATCGGTGACCAAGGGGTGCGCTTCACCCCGAGGTTGTAGATCCAGCCGGATGCGACCGCCACGAGCTGCGCCAGGCCCGCCCGCCAGCCGCTCGCGAGGGACAGCGGGACGCAGCAGACGGCCACCGCGGCCGCGGCCGCCGCGACCAGCCACGGGGGAACGCTGCCGAGGGCCAGCGGTTTGTCGCGCCTGCCCGCTGCCTCGTCGACCCGCCGGTCGAGGTAGTCGTTGCTCCAGCCGATGGACAGCTGGCCGGTCAGCACGGCCAGACCGGCCAGCACCGTACCGGTGAGCCCGCGGCCGGCCGCATAGGCGATCGCGGCGACTCCGGCCGTGACAGCGGCTACGGGCTGCGGATGGCAGCTTTGGAGGAGACCTTGGACGACGCGTGTCCGCACGGCTGAGAGGCTACTGGCGGGCCGCCGCACCACGGGAGCCGTGTCCCCACAGGCCGCGTACCGCCGATCGCCGCTCAGGTGGGTGCAGGGCTCGCCGGGTAGCCGGCGCCGGGGGCGGCAAGCCGCTCGAGGTCGGCGCGGAAGCTGAAACCAGGGATCACGCCCCGGTGAATCGACGTCACGGCCTTGTCGCTGCGCACGAGGATGGCCGTTACCCCGGTGGGCCGGTACGCGGCGAGGACGTTGTGCCTGTCGTCGACCACCTGGACGGTTCCGTGGCCCACCTGCGCGGCGAGGCTCGCGAGCTGCTTGACGCCGCTGCCGGTGCCGACGAAGTAGATCTTGACCTGTGTCGCGGCGGCCTGCTCGGTGAGCTGCCGCAGCGTGACGAGGCAATGGCAGACGGGCGGAACGACCGCAAGCACAGCCGGGCTGAGACCGCTGAGCGGCGTCTGCTTGTTGTCGATCCAAACCGCGGCCGTGGGCAGCGGGCCGCCAAGTTTTCCAGCAGCCGGGGTGGCCTGCGGAGTGGACGGCGGAGTGGACGGCGGGGTGGACGCCGGCGCGGAAATCGGTGCGGTGATCCGCGGCGCAGGGACCGAGGAAGGCTCGGGCGCGCTCGTGATCACCGTGAGCATGGTGCCGGCGAACAGCGTCAGGGCGAGCGTTCCCGCGATCACGGGGACCACCATGCCGTGCCTGGTGAACGGGGTGATGATGCGCTCGACCCGGCGGCGGCGCCGCTGCGCACGCAGCTCGCGGTAGTACGCGTGCACGTCACGGTCGAGTTCCCGCGCATCGTCTGGGATCTCGATGTCGACCGGCGGCAGGCCGCCCTCGTCCCGCTCCGGTTCGCCGCCCATCTCCACGGGCACCTCCCGTTACCGGCCGAGCAATCTTGTTGCGCTGGCGTCGCGCGGTCGCACCGGCCCGGCGTGTCCGGCGAGGCCCTGCCACCGCTTTTCCAGTATGAGCCCGCGACGCCCGCAGTGGTGAACCTGAATGCGCACGGAACGAAGAAGGTCGGGCTTGGCGTGGCCCCGCCGCGCCGTGCCACGCCGTCCCACAGGGTATTCTGATGTCCTGAAATTCCCCAGTGACCTGCACGTTTACCGTCAAGGACGGTTTATCACCCGCGTCCGCCGTGGTAACCTTGTCTTCAGCGGAAGGGGTACTTGCCACATGACTTTTAAGGTCGGCGACACTGTCGTCTACCCCCACCATGGGGCTGCTCGGATCGAAGCCGTTGAGACTCGGACGATCAAGGGTGAGGCAAGATCCTACCTGGTCTTGAAGGTCGACAAGGGCGACCTGACGGTGCGCGTGCCCGCCGATAACGCTGAGCTTGTCGGCGTGCGTGACGTCGTTGGCCAGGAGGGGCTTGAGAGGGTGTTCGAGGTGCTCCGCGCGCCGCACACCGAGGAGCCTACGAACTGGTCACGCAGGTATAAGGCGAATCTCGAGAAGCTCGCCTCCGGTGACGTGAACAAGGTCGCGGAAGTGGTGCGTGACCTGTGGAGAAGGGACCGGGAACGCGGACTTTCCGCGGGTGAGAAGCGCATGCTGGCCAAGGCTCGGCAGATTCTCGTGAGCGAGCTCGCGCTTGCTGAGAAAACGAACGAGGACAAGGCAGAAGCACTTCTCGACGAGGTTCTGTCTACTGAGCACTGACCTGCCACGGGTGGGCATCGGGGTCGATGTCCACCCGTTGCGTTCCGGCCGTCCGCTCTATCTGGCCGGGCTCTTCTGGCCAGGTCAGGATGGGCTGGCCGGCCATTCCGATGGTGATGTTGCCGCGCACGCGGCCTGCGACGCGCTGCTGTCCGCGGCCGGGCTTGGTGACCTTGGCAGCTGCTTCGGCACGACCGATCCACGGTGGGCCGGCGCGGCGGGCGCCGAACTGCTCGCCGCCGTGTCGGAGCTTGTCTGTAACGCCGGGTTCCGCGTCGGCAACGTGGCCATCCAGCTCATCGGGAACCAGCCGAAGATCACGTCGCGGCGAGCCGAGGCCGAGGCGGCACTGTCCGCCGCGCTCGGCGGCGCTCCGGTGACCGTGACGGCCACGACGACTGATGGGCTCGGCCTCACTGGGCGCGGTGAAGGGATCGCCGCCGTCGCGACCGCTGTCGTCGCGGCTGGAGACGGCGGCACCGGGCGGACTGGCGGCGCGGTCCGGCCGGAAACCAGCCGACGGTAGCGCGCCGCCCGTGGTCCCGGCAGTTGTGCCGGATCGCCGCCGACTGAAGAGATACCGGGATTATCAGCGTCGCGGCGGGCGCTGCGCCCGCTTTTGCGGCGGCACAGGGGAACTGCGGACGCGCTGGAAATCGGCGGCTTCCTGCTCGGGCGTGCCTGGTTGCGGATCCGGCTCGCTGACCGCAGATTGTTCTGCGGTCGGTTCCTGAGCGTGTGGTTCCTGAGCGTGCTGCTCGTCAGGTGCGTCCGGCTCGGGCGGTTCGGCTAACGCAGGCGCGGGCTGGTGCGCGCTGGTCTCGGGTACCGGTGCTCCGAGCGGCATGGCCGGCGTCGCGGGCCGGGGCTCTCGTTCGCCCGCATCGGGCTCGTTGTCGGCCTGCGCGGCCGGTGGGTCGGCCGCTACCCGGTGCGCGGCCTCCTCGGGATGGAGGACGTCCTCGCGGTAAGGCGTCTCTTCACGGTGCGCGGCGTCCACGCGGTGCGCGGCATCCTCGCGGTATGCGGCCTCTTCGGGGCGGAGGACGTCCTCGTGGTAGGGCGCCTCCTCGTGGTAGGGCGGCTCCTCGTCGTACTGGCCCTCCGCGGGCGGCTCGTCCGGGTACGGGGGCAGGATCAGATCAAGCCCGCGCAACGGGGTGCGCGAGGCGGTGCCGCCGGGCGCGGGACTGCCTCCCACAGCGCCGCGCGTTGCGGCGCTGTCTGGTGCGTTGCTTGCATGCGCGGGACTGGCTGGTGTGGAACCGCCAGACGCCGGGTCACCTGCTGCTGGGCTGGCGGGTGTGCCGCTTGCGGCAGCGGCGCGTGCTGCGGCGGCGCCCGCGCCTCTGGGGCTGGCTACCACGGGGCTTGCTGCAACAGGATCGGCCGTCACGGCGCTTGCTATCACGGGATCGGCTAGCGGGTTGGCTACCACGGGATCGGCTAGCGGGTTGGCTACCACGGGATCGGCTAGCGGGTTGGCTACCACGGGGTCGGCTCCCGGGCTCGCCA
>DATFVJ010000005.1:0-3422 GCA_035260365.1 Streptosporangiaceae bacterium | reverse complement strand
ATTCAACTGGAAATTCACCAGCGCCGACCTCACCCGGATGCTGAAGCGGATCGACGTCGAGATGCCCGCTCCGGCAGCCGAGCCGGTTACCACGCTACTGGCGGCCTGACAACCCCCCAGTTACCTGCGGGCCTCACCACTAAGTTACCGGGATCATGAGCTTGAGGGCCGCGCTGGCGGCGCGACGGGTGCGCGGCCAGCGCGGCCAGCTTCAGGCACGCCCCGCGCAGCGCCGGGTAGGAGCGGCACCCCACCGCAGGTCCCGCCACCCCCCGCCGCCCGCCTGCGCAGCGCCGGGGGAAGGGCTCAGATGTCCAGGCTGGGCAGGCGGGACAGGGCGGCGTCGATCCGGTCCTGCGGAAGTTCGTAGTCCTCCATCTCGCCGGACAGGTAGTGCTGGTAGGCGGACATGTCGAAGTGCCCGTGCCCGCACAGCGCGGTCAGGATGACCTTCTCCTCGCCGGTCTGCGCGCACCGCTTGGCCTCCTCGATGGCCGCGGCGAGCGCGTGGGTCGGCTCGGGCGCGGAAACGATCCCCTCGGCCCTCGCGAAGGTCACGCCCGCGGCGAAGCACTCGCGCTGCGGTTTGGTGACGGCCTCGAACATGCCGAGCTCGAACATGTGCGAAAGCAGCGGCGACATCCCGTGATAACGGAGCCCGCCCGCGTGGATCGGATCGGGCACGAAGTCGTGCCCGAGGGTGTGCATCTTCAGCAGCGGCGTGAAACCGGCCGTGTCGCCGAAGTCGTACGCGTAACGCCCGCGGGTGAACGAGGGGCACGCGGCGGGCTCGACCGCGCGCATGACGGGCTGCATCCGGCCCGCGAGCTTCTCCCGCAGGAACGGCAGGAACAGGCCGGCGAAGTTGGATCCGCCGCCGGTGCACCCGACGATCAGGTCCGGCGTCTCGCCCACGGCCGCCAGTTGCTTCAGCGCCTCTTCGCCGATCACTGTCTGGTGCATCAGCACGTGGTTCAGCACGCTGCCGAGGGAGTAACGGGTGTCGTCGCTGCCGCCGGCGACCTCGACCGCCTCGCTGATCGCGATGCCGAGGCTGCCCGGCGAGTCCGGCTCGTCCGCGAGCACCTTCGCGCCCGCCGTGGTCAGCGGGGACGGGCTCGGGTGCACCGTGGCGCCCCACACCTCCATCAGCGACGTCCGGTACGGCTTCTGGTCGTACGAGGCGCGCACCATCCACACCTCGCAGTCGAGGCCGAACTGTGCGCAGCTGAACGCGAGCGCGCTGCCCCACTGGCCGGCCCCGGTCTCCGTGGTGAGCCTGCGGATGCCCTGCCGCGCGTTGTAGTACGCCTGCGGCACGGCGGTGTTGGGCTTGTGCGATCCGGCCGGGGAGACGCCCTCGTACTTGTAGTAGATGCGCGCCGGGGTGCCGAGCGCCCGCTCCAGCCGCCAGGCACGCAGCAACGGGGTGGGCCGCCACAACCGGTAGACGTCGAGCACGTCGTCGGGGATATCGATGTAGCGGTCCGCGGAAACCTCCTGCCCGATCAGGTCCATCGGGAAAAGCGGCGCGAGGTCATCGGATCCCACCGGCTGCAGCGTGCCGGGGTGCAGCAGAGGCGGCGGGGGTTCTGGCAGGTCAGGGACGACGTTGTACCACCGGGTGGGCAACTCGGACTCATCGAGAATGATCTTGGTACGGTCTGCCATGACGACTCCCCGGCGTTGCGGTAATCCTTCTCGCACCCTAGATCCTTATCCTTGTGTGGTGACACGACGTCGGCGGATCCAAGCAGGGAAATCCGGTGCGCTCCGGATGACGCGGGCGCGCGTGGCGGCGGTGAGCGTGCCGATCGCCACGGCGCTTGCTCTCGTGTGCGCGGCGTGCGACACGGGTTCCGCGGCCGCGCCGTCGAAGCCGCCGGCCGCGCGGGCGCCCGCACCGGTCGCGGTGGCGGGCACGCCGCTGTCGTGGCATTCCTGCAGCGGCCCGCAACCGGCCATGCAGTGCGCGACCCTGACGGTGCCACTCGACTACCGCAATCCGGGCGGCCGGAAGATCGCGCTGGCGCTTTCGCGCGTGCCCGCGACCGCCCCGGCCGGTCAGCGCCAGGGCGTGCTGCTCGTCAATCCCGGTGGCCCCGGCGGCAGCGGGCTCTCACTGGCCGGCGTCGTGGCGAGCGGCCTGGATCCCGCCGTCGCCGCACAGTACGACGTCATCGGCTTCGATCCGCGCGGTGTCGGGTCGAGCAGGCCGGCGCTCCACTGCGACCTGTCGTTCTTCAAAGGCGCGCGGCCCGACTACATACCCGCCACCCGCCACGCCGAGGCGGTGCTCCAGGCGCGCGCGCAGACCTACGCCGCCGACTGCGAGAAGAGCTACGGCTGGCTGCTGCCGTATATGACCACGGCCAACGCCGCCCGCGACGTGGACGCCATCCGCGCCGCGCTCGGCCAGCGGCAGATCAGTTACTTCGCGTACTCCTACGGCACCTACCTGGGCGAGGTGTACGCGACACTGTTCCCCGACCGGCTTCGCCGGATGGCGCTCGACAGCGTGGTCGACCCGACGGGCGTGTGGTACCAGGACAACATCGAGCAGGACTACGCGTTCCAGGGCCGGATGACAGCGTTCTTCACCTGGGTGGCGGGCCGCGACAACGTCTACCATCTGGGCACGACGCCCGGCCAGGTGCGCCAGGCCTGGTACCGGATCAGGGCGAAGCTGACCGTGCATCCGGTCACCGGCCCGGCCGGCCCCATGATCGGCCCCGACGAGTTCGACGACACGTTCCTGCAGGGCGGGTACACCGACAGCCTGTGGCCCGGCCTGGCCGGCGCACTTTCCGTGTACGACCGCACCGGCAACACCAGTTCGCTGATCAACCAGTACCAGGCGTACGGCACCCAGAACGAGAACGAGTTCGCCGTCTACAACGCCGTGCAGTGCGCGGACGTGAACTGGCCGCGCAACTGGGCGCGCTGGGACACCGACACCCGCACCGTGTACCGTACAGCGCCGTTCCAGGCCTGGGACAACGCCTGGTTCAACGCGGCCTGCGCCTACTGGCCGGTCATCGGCCCCGCTTCGCCCATGCAGATCAAGGGCGCCAGCCTGCCCGGCATCCTCATGATCCAGGGCACGCTGGACGCGGCCACACCGTACGCGGGCGCACAGCGCGCGCACCGGCTGCTGCCGACCGCGCGGATGGTCGTCGTCGTGGACGGCGGAAACCACGGCCAGTCGCTCAACGCGCCCGCCAACGCCTGCGTCAACGGCTACCTCGGCCGCTACCTGGGCACCGGCGCGCTCCCGCAGCGCCCGGGCCTGGTCAACGCGACGTGCCCGGCCCTTCCTGTCCCGTCCACCAGTGGCTGAGCACAGGCGCACCCCCTATCCCTAACGGCTGCCGCGGATGCGGCATCGTTTGCTGCGGGGGGTCCCGTGGGGTGGAGCCCCC
>DATFVJ010000004.1:0-2803 GCA_035260365.1 Streptosporangiaceae bacterium | reverse complement strand
GGAGGTACACCCTTCTTCCCCGACCCGGTGGTCGACGACCCGGTCAGCCGGCGCCTGCTCGCCGAGGCTCATCTGGCCGCGGAGACCAGCGACAGCCTCACCGCTTCCAGCTTCCTCTACACGGCCGTCGCCGCGCTGCTGGCCCGGCACGCGGCAGGCGCGCGAGGTCCCGAGGGACGGCGGCAGGCGCTTGTTTATCCCGAACGGCTGCCGCGGCAGCCGGCGCTGCGCGCCGCGGCAGCGGCCAGGGAGATCCTGGACGAGCGGCTCACCGATCCACCACGGCTGGCGGTACTCGCGGCGGCGGTCGGCGCCAGCCCGTTCTCACTGCTGCGGGCGTTCCGTGCCGCGACCGGCCTGCCGCCGCACGCGTACCTGAACCAGCGCCGGGTGCGCCTCGCCCGCGACCTGCTGGGCCGGGGCGTCCGGCCCGCGGAGGTGGCGGCGCGGGTGGGTTTCGCCGACCAGGCCCATCTGACCCGGCACTTCAAGCGGATCGTCGGCGTGCCGCCCGGCGCGTACCAGCGCGGCCGCAAGAACCTTCAAGACGGGGCCCCGGGGGCCGCCTAGCCTCGGCCGCATGCTTGCTCGGCGGCGCCTCAGGCGGCAGAACTCGGCGGACGTTCGGCAGACGGCACCAAACCCGTGCGGTGCACCGCACGGCCCCCCGGGCGCCGCCCCCACCGCACAGGACGGCCCCACCGCGCAGAACGGCGCAGCCGCTGACGCCGCACCGGAGGGTGCCGCACCAAAGGCTGCCGCTGCCGCGGCTCGAGACGATGACGCGCGGTCGCGGGAGCGTGCCCGCAGGGACGGCCTGAGCCTCGGGGTGGCCGTCGGCTTGTCCGGGATCGCCTTCGGCGCGGCGGCCGTGACGGCTGGGCTCAGCGTGCCGCAGGCATGCGTGCTGAGCCTGCTCGCGTTCACCGGCGCGTCCCAGTACGCCCTGGCCGCCGCGGTCGCGGGCGGCGGCAGCCTGCTCGCGGGCACCCTCGGCGCGCTGGTTCTTGGCAGCAGAAACGCGCTGTACGGGCTCAGGCTCGCCGGCGTGCTCCGGGTGCGTGGCGGGCGGCGGCTGCTCGCCGCGCACGCGGTCATCGACGAGACGACGGCGATGGCGCTCGCCCAGCCTGGCCCCGGCGCCGCGCGGACCGGCTTCGCGGCGACCTTCGGCGCGCTGTACGCGGTCTGGAACGCCTCGACCCTGGCCGGAGCGCTCGGCGCGGGCAGGCTGGGCAGTCCGGCCACATTCGGCGTGGACGTGATCGGCCCGGCGGCCTTCCTCGCGCTGCTGTGGCCGCGGCTGGCGGCCGGGGCCGCCGAGCGGCGGGTGGCAGCCGCGGGTGCCGCGATCGCCATCGCCGGCACTCCCCTGCTTCCTGCGGGGATTCCGGTGATGCTCGCCGCGGCCGCCGTCGCCCTGGGGGTGCGGCGATGAGCCTCTGGCTGGCCGTGCTGGCCACGTCGGCGGGCTGCTACGCGCTGAAGCTGGCCGGGCTCACGGTGCCCCGGCGGTTACTTGATCATCCGAAGCTGCGGCGATGCGCCGAGCTGCTGCCCGTCGCGCTGCTCGCCGCCTTGTGCGCGGCGCAGGCGCTCGCAGCCGGGCAGTCGCTGACGTTCGACGGCCCGAGGCTCGCCGGTCTCGCGGCCGCGGTCGCCGCTTTGCGCGGGCGCGCACCGTTCATCGTGGTGCTTGCGGCCGCCGCGGCGGTCACCGCGGGCCTGCGCGCGGCCGGTCACCTGATCGGCCATTAGGGCGTAGCCCGAGCCCGGCCGCTGAGCAGACAGCGGCCGCGTCGCGCCCGCTCACAACGGCAGGCCGGCCTCCAGATGCGCGAGGGCCGCGTCGGCGACCGTGGCGAAATCCGCCGACGGGTCGTCCGCGAGCGCGAGTGAAGCGGACAGCATGACCCCGACGAGGGCGCCGGCGAAGTTGCGCACGGTGAACTCGCCCGGGTCATGCCCGGTGCGCTTCGCGATCGCCTCGGCGATTATCTGGACCGCCCCGATGAACTCGTCGAGGGCACGCGCGCGCAGCTCGGGCACCGACATTGTCAGGGCCGTCGTCTCGCGCAACTGCTCCAGCTCGCTCGCGGGCAGCTGGCTGAACGCCATCGCGATCGCCGCCCGCATGGCCGCGATCGGGCCGAGGCCGGGCGGCTGCGCCTCGAAGGCCTCGAAGGCGAACAGGTCCACGTCATCTCGCAGGACCACGTCTTCCTTCGTCGGGAAGTAGCGGAAGAACGTGCTCGGCGAGACCTCGGCGGCGTCGGCGATCTGGTCGACGGTGGTGGCGGCGTAGCCCTGCTCACGGATCAGCCGGAGCGCGTGCTGCCTGATGGCCGCGCGCGTCCTGGCCTTCTTGCGCTCACGCAGCCCGGACCGGCGGGGGGCCTGGCCTGCCCCGGGTGCGGGCAGCCCCGCTTGCGGCGCGTCCTGTTCAGACGCCGGGCCGATCGCGGCCCAAGGGCCGAGCCGGCGCATCCAGCGCAGACACTAAGCTCGTCAGCATGCGCCGCTTTGTGTCCCTCCGCTGGCTGGGCCTGCACACGGCGATGATCGTCATCGTGGCCGGTTTCCTTGAGCTCGGCTGGTGGCAGCTTCGGCGCGCCGAGGGTGGCAACGCCCTGAGCTGGGGCTACACGTTCGAATGGCCGCTGTTCGCTGGGTTCGTGGTGGTTTTCTGGATCAAGGCGATGCGGGACGAACTGCGCGAGGCGCGGGCCGCCGACGATCCTGCGGAAGGATCCAGGGGGTCATCCCCCCGGGCCGGCACCACGGCGGGGGGTTCCGGGGGGTC
>DATFVJ010000003.1:0-8252 GCA_035260365.1 Streptosporangiaceae bacterium | reverse complement strand
TCCGGGCAGGTCGCGCGGTCCGGGCAGGTCGCGCGGTCCGGGCAGGTCGCGCGGTCCGGGCAGGTCGCGCGGTCCGGGCAGGTCGCGCGGTCCGGGCAGGTCGCGCTGGCCGGGCAGGTCGCGCTGGCCGGGCAGGTCGCGCTGGCCTGTGTCGGCGGGCCTGGCCTGCCAGCTGATGCCGCCGAGGCGATCCGACCCGTTGCCGTGGCGGTCGGCGCCGCCCCCGGCCTGGTCCGCGGGGTGCCGATCGGCCGTGCTGCCCAGCCGGTGCCGGCCGGATCCCCGCGTCCGGTCCGCCGACTTGCCGTGGGCCCGTTCCGGCTCGCGAGAGCGCCGCACGCGATCGAACAGCCGGAAACGCACGTTCCGCACTCCTCAACTTCACGCGTTGGTCAACGCGTCCTGTATCTACCGCTCCCCGCCCACGACTCCGAAGCGGCGGTCCGCGCCCTTGCGGCCACGGCGTACCACCCAGCCCCGCGAGCAGCCAGGCCGCCAGCGTACGACGAAACCGGCGAAATCGTCACCTCCTGTGATCAAATATGACGGCGTGCACCTAAGGCTCGTCCCGCCGGCATTCCAGTTCATTCCTGGCGCGGCCCTCCTACCAGGCAGCTAGGCTACGGCCATGCTCGCGTTGGGTGCCCTCTTTGCCATGGTGGCGATCGGGGTCTGGCTGTACTGCCTGATGGACATAGTTCTCACCTCCAGGACAGCCTGCCGTCACCTGCCGAAGCCGGTCTGGCTGGCCATCGTGGCGGTGACCTTCCTCGCCGGTTCCGTGGCGTGGTTGCTTCTCGGGCGCCCGGTCACCGCGATGCCACGGTGGTCTCCGCGACGCCGCAACCCCTTCCGGAGCCCCTCGCACCGGGGCAGCCGCTCACGCCGGAGCACCCCCTCGCACCGGGGCAGCCGCTCACGCCGGAGCAGCCCCTGGCACCGGGCCAGCGCCGACGAGCGGACGGCGCTGGCACGAAGCAGGCACCCCGCGGGGCGCGCTCGGGCCATCGGGCCCGACGACGATCCCGAGTTCCTCCGCGCGCTCGATCACATGATCCGCGGCGGTTACGACACGGGCAACGACCTGTGAGCCCAGAGGTCGCGCGCCCCGGCAGCCACGCTGGGCAGCCACGCTGGGCAGTGCACGAGCGATCTCTCGGCCGCCGGGCGGTCGCCGGACGTCACCGGCGGGCGGTCACCGGTGCCGCACGAGCGCCGGCCCACGGCGGCGCGGTCAGCTGATCCCGGCGTACGAGTGCAGGCCGGTGACCCACAGGTTGACACCGATCAGGTTGAAGATCAGGCAACCGAAGGCCACGAGCTGAACGACCGCCGCCTTCCGCCCGCGCCAGCCCGCCGTGGCCCGTGCGTGCAGGAAGCAGGCGTAGGCCACCCAGGTGATGAACGCCCACGTCTCCTTCGGGTCCCAGCCCCAGTACCTGCCCCACGCCTGATCCGCCCAGATCGCGCCCGCGATGATCGCGAACGTCCAGATCGGGAAGCCGAACACCACGGTCCGGTAGGCGAGCCGGTCGAGCACCTGCGCTTCCGGCAGGCGCCGCATGATGCCACCAGCCGCCACCCCGGCCGCGACCCTGGCGGCGCTCCGCTCGGCGAACAGGTACATCACGGTGGTCGTGGCCGCCACCATGAAGATCCCGGTGGAAATGATCGCCGCCGTGACGTGGATCGCGATCCAGTACGAATGCAGCGCGGGCATCAGCGGCCCGGCGGCCGTGTACAGCACCGTCGCGCACAAGCCAAGGCCGAGCACGACGGGGACCATCACGAACAGGCCGAGGAAGTACGCGCGGTAACGCAGCACGAGCACCAGAAACACCAGGACCGCACCGCACGTGATCGCCGTGACGAACTCGTACATGTTTCCCCACGGAATGCGGTGCGCGGCCAGCCCGCGGGTCACGATGCCGACCACGTGGGTGGCCAGCCCGACGGCGGTCAGCGCGAGGGCGGCGCGGACCCATAGCCCGGCGGGGACGGCCTGGTCAGCGGCCGCGTCCGCCGCCCCACCCCGCGACTGGCCGCCGCCCGCGCCCTGCGCCGGCGGCGGCGCCTGCCCGCCGGATCCGGCCGATGCCGGCTGACCGCCCCGCAGCGCGGCCGGCCCGCCTACGGCAGCCGAACCGGCCAGGGCAAGTTCGGGTTCCTGCTGCGACGCCGCGGCGCCGGTGCGGCGCCGGCCGTACGCGAGCTCACCCGCGAAGGCGAGCATCGCCAGCGAGTAGATCACGACGGTGAGCAGCAAGAGATGGTCGCTGAGCCTGGCCATGCCGAGGTTGACGGGCACGAACGTCACTTCCTGTCTTCGCTTGTCATAGCGGACTCGTCCGGCGCCACCGGCGGCCCGGGTGCCGCGGGCTGCGCTCCCCCGTGCGCCGCGCGCAGCGCCTCGGTGAGCGCGGCGAACTCCTCCTCGAAACCGCCCGCTACGTCCGAGCGCGCGAGCCCACCGAATTCCACCTCGGCGCCTCCGCCGGCCACACCGCCGCCGGCCACACCGTCACCGGCCACACCGCCCCCGGCCACACCGTCACCGGCCACGCCGTCCGCCGAAGCGCCCGCGGGACGCACCCGCACGAACAGCCGCCGCCTGCGGACGAGGAAGGAGACAAGCAGGCCGAAAATGGCCACGATGGCGGATATGAGCGCAGGGACCCGGCCAGGATCGTAGGTGACCTGCAGACTGATCCACTGCCGGTATCCAGTGAATGTGACCGTCCCGGCGCCGTTAGGGAGCTTTATCGACTGCCCGGGGAAAAGCGGCTGCGGTGCGATCGGCAGCCGCCGCATCCCGCTGGTCTGCAGCTGGTACACCGACTGTGGCGGGCCGGCGTCGAGGCCGAGGTTGCCCGCGTAGGACACGAGGCTGACCGCCGGGTGCAGGGCCGCGGGGAACGCGGAGCTCAGCTGGCCGCCGAAGGCGACCTCGGTGGGCAGGAAGACGCCGATGAAACCGAGTTGCTCCGGCTGCGCGTCCGGAACCTTGATCACGCCCTCGGACGTGTCGGCGGTGTCCCCGGTGGGCAGGAAGGGGACCGCCTGCTGCAGCGCCACGTGGCCGTGGCCGTCGATGATCCGGAACTGCGGAGCGTAGCCATGGCCGATCAGGTACACCTTCGCGCCGTCGACGTTCAGTGGGTGGTTGACCTGCAGGTCGTAGCGGCGCATGGGGCCACTCGGCTGAGCCTGGTAACGGAGCGAGGCGGCGAACGAGGACGGCTCGCCGCGCAACGGGCCCGACTGGACGTAGCTCGCGTCGAACCTGTCCAGCCAGACGGTGAACGGCTGCAGGTCACCCGGGGCGACCGCGCGGCCCGGATGGTACTGGTCGTAAGCCGCCACCGTGTTGGCGAAACCGTCACCCTCGGTGAGGAGGATGTCCGCCTTGTAGCCGAACACCGCGCCGAGCCCGATCGCGGCGAGCAGCGCGAGCAGCGCGATGTGGAACAGGAGGTTACCCGTCTCGCGCAGATAGCCCTTTTCCGCCGACACCCAGCCGCCGCCGGCCCGCAGCCGGAACCCCTTGCCGGACAGCAGGCCGGTAGCGGCCGCGAGCGCCTCGGGCGGGTCAAGCGCGGTCCGGTACGCTGTCCCGAAGGGCAGCCGCGCCGGGTGCCGCGGCGCCGCGGGCGGCTTCGCCTGGGCCGACACGGCGAGACGGAACGCGCGCGGCAGCACGCAGCCCGCGAGCGAGGTGAAGAGCAGCAGGTAGATCGCGGCGAACCACGGCGCGGCGAACACGTCGAAGAACGACAGCCGGTTCAGCAGGGGCCCGAGGAGCGGATGCTGGCCGATGTACTGCTGCACCTTGACCGGGTCCGTACCGTTCTGCGGCAGCATCGAGCCTGGCACGCTGGCCACGGCGAGCAGGAAGAGCAGCACGAGGGCCGTGCGCATCGAGGTGAGCTGCCGCCAGCACCACCGCAGCCAACCCATGATCCCGAACGGCTTCGCGGGCTGACCCGCCATTTCTTCCTGCGGACCGTCCTTGAGCAGGTCCGGGGCGTCTTCGCCGTCTTCGGTGACCGGATCGGTGACGCCTGAGGTTCGGGCGCTCGTCATGGGGTCATCCGCTGCTTACCCCCGGTGACGACCCGGCCGGGGCGGTCAGCTTGCCGAGCAGGCTGTTCAGGCTGGAGTATTCGACCGCCCCGATGATTCGCGCCGCGATGTGCCCGGTGCGGTCGATCACCAGCGTGCTCGGGATGGCGGCCGGGGGGACGGTGTCGCGGAACGCGAGCAGGACCTGTCCCGCCGGGTCGTACAGGCTCGGGTATGTGATCCCGAAGCTGCGTTCGTAGGCCGCACCGTTCGCCTGGCCGAGGTCTTTGATGTTGACCCCGATGAACTGGGCACCCCGGCCCTGGTAGGTGCGCGACAACTGGGCGAGCACGGGCGCCTCCGAGCGGCACGGCCCGCACCATGACGCCCAGAAGTTCAGCACGACCACCTTGCCGCGGTAGCCGCTCAGGCTGACCCGCTGCCCGGTCAGCGCCGGGCCGGCCACGGGTGGCGCCGTGGGGCGGTGGCCGGCCCGGTAGTCCGTCACGCCGACCGCGCCGCCGACGTAGTTGGTGTCACCGCTGCCCGGCCCGTTCTGTACGGCCTGCCCGGCTGCGCATCCGGACAGGGCGAGGCCGGTGATCACGGCCAGCGCTGCGGCCACAGCCAGCACCGCGGCGCGGGCCGGGCGGTGGGACGACACGAGATGATCTCCTGCAGGCGGTAGTTCTCCGGCCCCATTGTGCCGGTCGGGCCTGCCGCGCCGGACACTGGGCCGGCGGTTCGCGCCGCCGCGGTCAGGCGCCGGGGATGTCCGGCTGGCTGGTGGCCGGCGCACCGGGCCCGGCCGCCCCCGGGGGGCCGGCCGGCTCGCAGTAGGCGACGCTGACGACCTTGTCGCCCTCGTAGGTGAAGCTGGTCAGGCTGGCGAGCCCGCACTGCCGGCGGCCAGGGTTGTGCCAGAGCCTGACCCCCTCGACCGCGCGCCGTGCGACCCAGATCGGCAACTGGTGGCTCACGCATACCGCCTCGTGGCCGCGCGCGGCGTCGCGGGCGGTGGCCATCGCGGCGAGCATCCGGGCGGCGATCTCGCTGTACGGCTCGCCCCACGAAGGCCGGAACGGGTTGCGCAGCATCAGCCAGTGCTTCGGGCGGCGCAGCGAGCCGTCGCCAACCCCGAAGGTGAAGCCCTCGAAGTGGTTACCGGCCTCGATCAGCCGATCGTCGATCACGATCGGCAGGCCGAACTGCTCGGAAAGCGGCTCGGCGGTCTCCCGCGCCCGCTCGAGCGGCGAGGAGAACAGCGCGGTGATGTCGCGGGTGGCGAGATGGCGTGCCGTGGCCTTGGCCATGAGCAGGCCCTCGTCGGACAGGTGGAAACCAGGCAGCCTGCCGTAAAGCACCCGGCGTGGGTTGTCGACCTGTCCGTGCCTGAGCAGGTGAACCACTGTCGTCTCGGTCATGTCGTCGCCAGCCTACCGGCGGTCGCCGGCCGAGCGCCCGGCCTCGGTCCTAACCTGACGGGAGAAAAGCCTCGAAAGCCATTGTCCACTCGGCCAGAAACGGGCCTGACCGGACAGGAGACCCACCCGTGAGCACGACCGCGATAGTTCTGATCGCGATCGCCGCCGTCGCGCACGCGAGCTGGAACCTGTTCAGCAAGCAGGCCGCGGCGGCCGGGACGATCGCGTTCGTCTGGATGCTCACCGCGCTCGGCACGGTCATCTACGCGCCCTTGCTGGCCGCCGTGCTCGCGGTCACGCATCCCCACCTGCGCGCGCTCGCGTGGCTGTTCCTGGCCGGCACGGCGCTGCTGCACGTCGGTTACTTCCTGACGCTGCAACGCGGGTACACCGCCGGCGACCTCTCGCTCGTCTACCCGCTCTCCCGCGGCAGCGGGCTGCTGCTGTCCAGCTTCGTCGCGATACCGCTGTACGCCGAGCATCCAGGGCCGGCCGGCCTCGCCGGCATCCTGCTGATCTCCGGTGGGGTGATCGTGCTCAGCCTGCCGGACCGCGCCCGCCCCGGGCTGGCACGGTGCGGCCCGGCACTCGCCTTCGGCCTGCTGACCGGGGTGTTCATCGCCGGGTACACGCTGTGGGACAAGTACGCCGTCGCGAACCTGCACGTCCCGCCGCTACTCGAGGAGATGGCCGCGGGCGCCGGCGTCGCCGTCGTGCTCGCGCCGCTGGCCATGCGCGACACCGGGCGGCTCGCGCTGCTCTGGCGCCGCTACCGTGGGCAGGTCCTCGGTGCGGCGATCCTGTCGCCACTGGCCTACCTGCTTGTCCTCACCGCGCTGGTGTTCAGCCCGGTGAGCTCGATCGCGCCGGCCAGGGAAATCAGTGTCCTGGTCGGGGTGGCGCTCGGCCGACGCCTGCTCGGCGAGCAGAACCTGGGCCGGCGCCTCGCGGCCGCGGCCGCGATCGCGGCGGGTGTCGCCGCCATCGTCGCCGGATGAGTCGCCCGCTGGCACGCGCGCCCCGAGCGGGCGCGGAACCCCGCGGCAGCCGTTCGGTATCAGCCCAGCGCCCGGGCGGCGGCCTTGGCGGCACCGGGCAGCGCCGCCGCGACCCGCTCGATCGCGGCGTCGTCGTGCGCCGCGGACAGGAACCACACCTCGTACGGTGACGGCGGCAGGTAGACACCCGCGTCGAGCATGGCGTGAAAGAACGCGGCGTAGGCGGCGCCATTTTGCGCCCGCGCGCCGTCGAAGTCGCGCACCGCGCCGCTGACGCCGAGGAAGACGGAGAACAGGTTCCCCGCGGTCTGCACGCGGTGCGGTACGCCCGCGGCGGTCAGCGCCTCGGTGGCGAGTCCCGCGACGCGCGCGGCCGTCGCGTCGAGCCGCGCGTACACCTCGCCGGTGCATTCCGCGAGCGTGGCGAGCCCGGCCGCGACAGCGAGCGGGTTACCCGACAGCGTCCCCGCCTGGTACACCGGGCCCACGGGTGCGAGCCTGTCCATGATCTCGGCGCGGCCGCCGAACGCCGCCGCGGGCAGGCCGCCGCCCATCACCTTGCCGAACGTCATCAGGTCGGCCGGCACGCCCTCGAGCCCGAACCAGCCGGACCGGGTGACGCGGAAACCGGTCAGGACCTCGTCGAGCACGAGCAGAGCACCGTGCTCGGCGCACAGCGACGCGATCAGGCCGTTGAATCCTGGCGCGGGCGGTACGACGCCCATGTTCGCGGGGCACGCCTCCGTGATCACACCGGCGATCGCCGCGCCGTGGGCTTCGAACGCCGCGCGCAGCGCCGCCGGGTCGTTGTACGGCAGCACGATCGTGTCCGCGGCCGCGGCGCCCGTCACCCCGGGGCTTTCCGGCAGGCCGAAGGTGGCCACCCCGGAGCCTGCGGCGGCGAGCAGCGCGTCCACGTGCCCGTGGTAACAGCCCGCGAACTTCACCACCTTGGACCGCCCCGTCCAGCCGCGGGCGAGCCGGACCGCGGACATGGTGGCCTCGGTGCCCGAGTTCACCAGGCGGACCTTCTCCACCGGGGCACGCGCGACGATCTCCTCAGCCAGTTCGACCTCACCCGGCGTCGCCGTGCCGAACGAGGTGCCACGGGCCGCGGCCCGGGTCACGGCGCCGACCACCGCCGGGTGCGCGTGCCCGAGGATCAGTGGGCCCCACGAGCAGACGAGATCCACGTACGTCCGGCCGTCCACGTCGGTCAGGTACGGCCCGTGCCCCGCCACCATGAACCTGGGCACGCCGCCGACCGCACCGAACGCCCGCACCGGCGAGTTCACGCCGCCCGGCGTGACCGCTGCCGCGCGGCGGAACAGTTCCCCGGCGCGGTCCTTCGGCGTCACCGCTGATCAGCCTCCTCGCACGCGTCGACAAGGACGGGCAGGACCGGCAGCGAGTCAGGCAGTTCGCCGCCGGCCGGCGCGCTGATCCACTGCGCCTGCTGCCCGGAAACCTGCCGCGACGGCGGGGCAAGGACGAAACTGTCGCGGCAATGCCAGCGTAGGCCGGGCGTTTCGGTGATGCCGCCCGGCACGCAGTCCAGGTGGCACGACCACCACTCGTCCTCGTCGGCCGGTGAGCCCCGGGTGGCGACGAAGAACAGGTACCGGTCCGGGTCGCACGCCGCGACCGGGCCGGTCTGCCCGCTCCACCGGGCGAACGCGCCGACCGCGATACGGCCCGCCGCGGCCGGCACGTCGAGCACGTCGAAGACACGGCCCGTGACGAGCAGCACGTTCGCGTCCGGCCAGTC
>DATFVJ010000002.1:0-14620 GCA_035260365.1 Streptosporangiaceae bacterium | reverse complement strand
CCAGGGTTGCACCGTCGCGTAACGCGAGGTAGGCCCTGATCTGGTCGTCGTAGACCACGACCACCTCGGCGACCTCGGGCAGCGCCGCCAGGCTCTGCTCCACCTCGGTGAGATCGACCTTGAGCCCGCCGATGGACACCTGCGAATCGAGCCTGCCGAGGATCGTCACCAGGCCGGTCGCGGGATCGGCGGCCGCGGCATCCCGGGTGTGCAGCCAGCCGTCCGACCAGCGGGTCGGGTCCACCAGGCCGACGTACGGCGAGGCGGGCATCGCGACGAGCAGCTCACCTGCCTCCACCCGCAGGCTCATGCCAGGGGCCGGCGCCACGGCCGGGTGGTTGCGGCCGTGCAGGTCGGTAGCGATGACCCCGAGTTCGGTCATCCCGTACATCGTCCCGAGCGGCACACCGTAACGGGCGGCGAACGCGGCTGGCACGTGCGGCCGGACCAACTCACCGGCGACGACCATGCGGGCAAGCTGCGGGAGCGGCGGCGGCGCGGCGACCGAGGTCAGCAGCTCCGCGTGGAACGGCACGCCGAGGATCATGGTCGGCCGGTCACCGGCCGCGACCGCGGCGAGGATGGCGTCGGGCGTGAGGCGGTCGGCGAACACGAGTTCGCCTCCCGCGTGCAGGCTGTGCAGCAGGCCGCCGACCAGGCCGAGCACGTGCACAACCGAGGCGAGGCACACGATCCGTTCGCCCCGGCGCGGGTAGCCGTCCAGTTTGGCGTAGCGGTCGAGTTCCCCGGTCAGGTCGGCCGCGGTGCGCGCGATCACCTTGGAGGGTCCGGTCGAGCCGGAACTGAGCTGCACGAGCGCGTGCCCGGTAGCGGCCGGGCGGCCGCCCGGCCGCGGCGTGACGGTGGTCTCGACCTCGGCGTAGCCGCGCATCGCCCGGACCGCAGGCGCCGAGGTGCTGGCGACCTGGACGAGCACCTGGGGTGCCAGCCGTTCGAGCGCGCGATCGACCTCGTACTGGGTCAGGCGATGATCGAGCAGGCTCACCTGCGCGCCGATCCGCCACGCCGCGAGCAGGCTGGCCACGTAGCCGAGCGAGGGGGGCAGGCGCAACGACACCGTGCCGCCGGCGGTCAGGCCCGCGGCGCCGAGCTTGTGCTGCTGCCCGGCGACCAGGTCACGGAGGGTGCCTCGATGCACGGCCCGGCCGAGCCGAAGGCAGCAATCGCTGTCATTGCCAGCAAGAAGGGCCTCGTCAACCCATCCGGCCGACCGCGACAGCGCTGTCACGTGCGGAGCGTGCTCCATTAACCCCCCAGGCAGCATGCCCTACCCGGGAGGCTCGGTGGTGCCGCCCGGGATGGTAAGGAATCCTGCTAATAACGACGTATGGCTTATGACGACGTTTGGGGTGACCCGGCGCAAGATTCGCACATGCTGGCTACGGTGGTCAAGAACTCCCGATCATCTTCGAGGTGATGGGCGTGAAAGGGTAGGCGATCTCTATCGGTCCGGATAGCAAAGGGCGCTAGCTGGCATGGAACTGCTGCAGTTGGCCGAGTTCGAAACGGCCGCGCGGACGGGTGTGCCGCCCGATGTCTGGGACTACCTGCAGGGCGGCAGTGGTACCGAGTCCACTCTTGGCGCCAATGTGGCGGCATTCAAGCGGATCGTCGTGCGGCCCCGGGTTCTGGTCGACATCTCGGCTCGTGACCTCGGCACGACCCTGCTCGGCACGCCGCTCGACTTCCCCGTGGCGATCGCGCCGATGGCCTTCCAGCGGCTCGCCCATCCCGACGGCGAGGTCGCTGCCGCGGCCGCCGCGCGCGAGGCCGGGACGCTGTTCATCGCCAGCACGTTCGCCAGCCGCACGTTCGAGGAGATCGGCACCGCGGCCGGCCGCTGGTGGCTCCAGGTGTACTGGCTGCGGCAGCGTGACGCGCTCCGCGGGCTGCTGCAGCGGGCCACGCAAGCCGGCTGCCAGGCGCTGATGCTGACGGTCGACGCGCCGCGTCTTGGCCGCCGGCTGCGCGACATCCGCAACGGTTTCACGCTGCCGCCGGGCGTCAGCGCCGTGAACGTCGGCTCGTCCGTCATGGCCGAGGCGCACGAGCGCGATCCCGGCTCTTCGTCGCTGCAGCGCCACGCGAGCAGCGAGTTCGACCCGACCATCACGTGGGCCGATCTGGCCTGGCTGCGCGCGCAGGCGCCGCTGCCCCTGATGCTCAAGGGAATCGTTACGGCCGAGGACACGGTCCTTGCCATCGACCACGGAATCGACGCGATCGTCGTCTCGAACCACGGCGGGCGCCAGCTTGACGGGGCGATCGCAAGCCTGGACGCCCTGCCCGAGGTGGTGGCCGCCGCGGCCGGCCGGATTCCGGTGCTCGTCGACGGCGGCGTCCGCAGCGGCACCGATGTGTTCAAGGCGCTGGCGCTCGGCGCGCACGCCGTCCTGGTCGGGCGGCCGGTGGTGTGGGGTCTTGCGCACGCGGGACAGGCGGGCGTCAGCGCCGTGCTCAAGCTGCTGCGCGACGAGTTGAGCGAGGTCATGGCGCTTGCCGGGCGGCCGCGGATCGCCGACATCGATGCGACGGCCGTGGGTGCCGCGCCGGGGTAAAACATCCCCGACATTTCGGGCACTGTTGACAGACTGCGCTCGGCGCGCGACAAAGGGCCATGAGATCCAACCAAGGGAGGGTCCATGTCACGTTACGACTGGGGACTGACAAACGCAGGTGTGGAGAAGATCCGCGCCGGGGTGGCGCCCGCCCGCGCCGAGGTCACGGGCCACCCGATCTACCAGCGAATGCACACGCTCGGCGACGTCACGACCTTCATGCAGCACCACGTGTTCGCGGTATGGGACTTCATGTCCCTGCTGACGGCGCTGCAGCAGCGGCTGACCTGCGTGACGTTACCGTGGCTACCGGAGGGACCGGCGACGAGCCGCCGGCTGATCAACGAGATCGTCCTCGTCGAGGAGAGCGACGAACTCGGCGGCGAGTTCATCAGCCACTTCGAGCTCTACCTCATCGGCATGAAGGAAGCCGGCGCGGACACCCACGCGGTGGAGGAGTTCCTCGCCGCGCTGCGCCGCGGTGTCGATGTGGCGGCCGCGATGGCGACCGCAGGCGTACCGCCGCCTGCGGCTGATTTCGTGACGGCCACGTGGGACATCGTGGTGCACGCGCCGGTGCACTGCCAGGCGGCGGCGTTCGCGTTCAGCCGTGAGGACCTGATACCGAACATGTTCGACCGGGTGATCGCGGTTGACGGAGACAACGACCGGTTGGCTACGTTCCGTGACTATCTGGCCCGGCACATCGAGGTCGACGGTGAGCAGCACACGCCGATGGCGATGCAGATGGTGGCCGACCTGTGCGGCGACGACACGGCCAAACTTGACGCGTGCGCGGAGACGGTGAGCATCGCCTTGCGCGCCAGGGCACGCCTGTGGGACGGCATCGTGGCCGCGCTCGATTAACCGGCGGCCGCAGCGCGGATAAAGCCCGCGAGCCGCGCCGCTCCGGCCACGATCTGCGCACGGGAAATGTAGCTGCACGACAGCCTGAGCTGATGGCCGCCGCCGCCGTCGAGGTAAAAGGGCGCCATCGGCGTCCAGAGCACGCCGTGTTCGCGCGCCGATCGTTCCAGTGCCTTGTCGTCCGCCAGGAATGGCACGGTCACGACCACGAAGAAGCCGCCGCCGGGCGTGTTCCAGCGCACGCCGAGCGCTGACCGCTCAGGCGCGGGAAAATGGCGCTCGAGTTCGTCGAGCAAAGTCGTCATGTTGGCGCGGTAAAAGCTGATCGCAGCCGAATTCGCGGCGCGCAATCTGCAGTCGTGCGTGACGAGCATGCCGCCGATCACGGCCTGGCTGAGCGAGGGCGTATTGACGGTCGTCATGCTTTTGATCTTCGCGAGTTCGTCCGCGAGCAGGCTGCGGGCGCCGTCGGCCGCGATCACCTCCTGATCGGCGAGCACGTAACCGAGCCTGGCGCCCGGGAAGCAGGTCTTGGCGAAGGAGCCGAGGTAGATGACGGTGGCGTCACGGTCGAGCGACTTGAGCGTCGCGCCAGGTTCCGGCTCCCTCGTGAAGAAGCCGTAGGGATTGTCCTCGATGATCAGCAGGTCCTCGTCGGCGGCCGCCTCGAGCAGCCGCGCACGCGCGGCGAACGGCATGCTCACGCCGGACGGATTACCGCAGTCCGGCACGGCGTAGAACGCGCGCGGCCGTTTTCCTGCCGCCCGGACCCGCCTGGCGGCGGCGCGGACCGACGCGGCGCCGGGCCCGGACACGCCTTCTTGCACCGGCACGACTTCGATATCGAGCAACCGGGCCGCTCCGGTGATGCCGACATAACACGGTGAGCTGACCAACAGCACATCGCCGCGCCCGGCGAAGAGCGCGCGCAGGACCAGGAGCATGCCCTCCTGGGCCCCGACCGTAATCACGACCGCCTCCGGCGCGATGTGTATACCGTCGTCATTGGCGATGGTGCGGGCGATCAGGTCGTGGATCTGCCCCTTGGTCCGGCCATACTGAAATAAGGCGGTGCGGACCTGCTGATCTGAGTAGCCGCACACGTTCTGCATATACGTGATATACGCATCGAGATATTCGGGGATGCGTTCGTGCTCGAAAAGTTCCTCGTTCGGCCGGCCGGGGGCGAACGAGATCGCGTCCGGATAGCGCGAGGTGATCTCGTTCAGGAACGTCATCGCGTCGAGCAGCGGATCCGCGAGCGAGCCATGCAGGTCACTCAGAGTGAGTTCACGCGGCGGCATGGGTCACCGGCCAGCCAGCCCTGGGCCCGTGGGCACGAATGCCTCGCGGAGCCGGCCCGCGGCGTGCGCCACCGCGACCTTGGCCCCGTCGAGCACACCCGTCATGGTGAAGAAGCCGTGCATCATGCCGTCGTAACGGGTCAGCTCGACCGGGACACCCGCGTCGCGCAGGCGCGTGGCGTACTGCTCACCCTCGTCGCGCAGCGGGTCATACTCGGCGGTGATCACGGTCGCGGGCGGCAGGCCGGTGAGATCTTCCGCGCGCAGCGGTGAGGCCAGTGGATCCGCGGCGTCGGCCGGCGAGGAAAGGTACATCCCCCAGTACCACGCGACCGCGGTCGCGTTGAACAGGTACGGGTCGTTCCCGGCCCGCAGCGACGCGGTGCCGGCGTCGTAGTCGGTGTTCGGGTACACAAGCAACTGATGGACGATCGGCGGCCCACCGCGGTCGCGCGCGAGCAGCGCGACGGCCGCGGCCAGGTTGCCGCCCGAGCTGTCGCCACCCACCGCGATCCTGGTGCGGTCCACGCCGATCTCCGCCGCGTGCGCGGCCACCCACGCGGTGACCGCGTGACAGTCCTGCACCGCGGCGGGGAACTTATGCTCGGGCGCGAGCCGGTAGCTGGCCGCCACCGTCACGCATCCGGTGGCGTTGGCCAGGCATCTGCAGACTCCGTCGCACGTGTCGATGGTGCCAAGGCTCCAGCCACCGCCGAAGAAGTAGACGAGCGCAGGCAACGGCTCTGGCGGCGGCCCAGACGGCCGCCCAGACGGCCGCTCGGTCGGCTGCTCAGCCGCCGGCCCGGCGCCCATGGGCCGGTAGACGCGGATCGGCAGGGCGCACGCGGGCCCGGGAATGGTCCGGTCGGAAACCTCGCTCACCGGTTCCGCGCGGCCCGCCGCCGCCCGCGCGGCCGCGACGTCCGCCTCGCGCGCGTCCGCGACGGACATTGTGCAGAGGTTGGGCACGTTGTCGCGTTCGAGGCGATCACGGATGGCCTGCACCTGCGGATCAAGCGGCATGATTTCTCCTGGTCCTCTTTCGCCTCGTTTTGGGTGCTGTCAGGGTCGGGCGGGCCGTGACCGGGCCGGGGCGGGCACGGCCTCGAGCACGCTCTCGGCACCTGGCGCGCGCAGCGGTGGGGGGCAAACCGATACCGCGTCAAGCCCGGCGGCGGCGAGCAGGCTGCGGTACTCGGCCTCGGTGCGATCGCATCCTGGCAGCGTGAGCAGGATGAGCAGGTCCATGATCTGTCCCTGGGCAAAGCCGTGACCCGCGGCGCCGCCGGCCGCGCCGCCGGTGGCGGCGCTGTCACCCGCGTCATCGGGCGTCCCGGCCGGTTCGAGTAGCTGCTCGAGCACGAGCAGCCGGGCGCCCGGGGCCATGGCGCCGCGCACCCGGCGCAGCAGTGCCTCGGCGTCCGCGTCGTCCCAGTTGTGCAGGACACGGGCGAGGACGTACACGTCCGCGCCGGCCGGCACGCCGTCGAAGAAACTGCCCTCGACGAAATCGACGCGATCGGCGAGGCCGGCCGCGGTGAGCCTGTCCCGTGCCTGGCGCACCGCCTCCGGCAGGTCGACGAGTATGCCCCTCGCGTCCGGATACGCACGAAGGACCCTGGTCAGCAGACCGCCGTTCCCGCCGCCGACATCGGCCACGGTCCGCACGCCGGTCAGGTCGCACGCGGCGAGCGCCTGGGGCACCGGGGCGCCGCCCATCGCCGCCGCGAACGTCTCGGCCGCCGCCGGGTGCTCGGCCAGGTAGTCGTAGAAGGGCTGGCCGTAGACCTTCTCGAAGGCCGGCTTGCCGGTGCGCAGGGTGTATTCGATCTCGGTGAACGAGCGGAAGACCTCTTCGCCGAACATGATCGCGGAAGGCCGGCCGGACCGCGCGGCGCCCGAGGTGAGCAGCTGCGTGAGCGGGGTCAGGCCGAAGACGCCGCGCGCGGGCTCTTCGACGAGCCCGGCCGAAGCGAGCGCGCGCAGCATCCGGTGCAGCGCGCGCGGATGCGTACCGGACTCCCCGGCCAGGTCGGCGGCCGCCCGCGGCCCGTCCGCGAGCAGGTCGGGGATGCCGGTCTTGGCGAGTGCGTAGCAGCACTGGGCGAGCCACGGGCTCGACATGATCTGCATCAGCCGCGCACGGTCGGCGAAGCCAGGCCCGGCGCCCCGGCCGGCGGTGGGCCCTCCGTCGCGGCCGGTCATCACGCGGCGCCGGCCAGGCGCGCGCCCAGGCGCCTGACGGTTTCCGCGGCCGCGATCGCGTGGCCGCGCATCGTGCCGTGCCGTGGATCCTCGCTGTAGATGTCGGCGTCGCGCGTCGCCGGGTGCCGGGTCAGGTCCACATGCAGGGCGCCAAGCTCACCGGACAGTGCCTCGGTACGCCGGGACAGTTCCGCGAGCCGCGCGCGCATCGGCTGCCTTGACCACTCGGGGAGGCCAGGCGCGTACGACCCGTCGAACAGGCCCACCGTGATCACATCGCAGCCCGGCCCGGCGAACGCGGACACGATCGCCCGCAGCTCGGCCGCCACCGCGGCGGGGTCGTAGCGCGAAAGCGCCAGGCCGTAACCACCGCACGCAACGAGCGCGAGGTCCGGTGCGAAGGCGAGCGCCGGCCCGAGCTGCCCGGTGCGTACCTTCGCCGCGGGCGTGTCCCTGGTGCCGAGGTTGAGATAGGCGAGATCCGGCTGCCGCGCCCTCAGCTCGGCGGCGACCCGGTCGCACCAGGGCTGATCGGGATAACCCGGGTACGGGTCCCCGAGCCCTTCGGCGATGCTGTCACCCACGACCACGAACCGGTGCCACGGGTGACCGCCAAGTAAGCGCGCGGCCTCCCCGGCCCGCAGGCAGTACCGGTCGGCCGCCTCCGCGGGATAGGCCGCCGCCGCGGGAGCCCCGGCCTGGTGGTCCATCGCGCGCCGCGCCTGGTTGTCCACCTGGTACTCCTCGCCCGGGTATGGCGGCTGCTTAGCTGTAGTGGGCACGATCGGACACTACGACTGCTTCAGACTCTGATTCAAGGAACGCATACTCACCGGAGGCGCAGATTTTGGCCGCAGCGGACAATGAGGAAATCCGCACCAGCGACGCGACCGCCAACCGGCCACAGGGACGGCACAGATGACCGAGCGCGACCCGGTGGAAAAACACTTCGCCGAGGCGCTGTGGGAGCTGAAGACGCCGCCGCGGCAGCCGTTCGGGATCAGTTCGGAGCGGCTGGACCGCGATCCGGTGCGGCCCGGCAGCGCGCTGACCGGCGAGCGGTGCCTCGAGCTGTTCGAAGCGCAGCTCGCGAGCCGCCACCTCGACCTCGCCGCCAGGTGGCTGCGCAGCGAGGGTGCGTGCTTCTACACGATCTCCTCCGCCGGGCACGAGGGCAACGCCGGGGTGGCCGCCGCGCTCCGGCCCACCGACCCGGCCTTGCTGCACTACCGGTCGGGCGCGTTCTATCTCGCCAGGGCCAGGCAGGCCGGCCTGCCGCGTGACGGCGTGCGCGACGTGCTGCTCGGCCTGGTCGCGGCCGCGGACGAGCCGATCGCCGGCGGCCGGCACAAGGTGTTCGGCAACCACGCACTCGCGGTCATACCGCAAACCTCCACGATCGCCTCCCACCTGCCGCGCGCGGTCGGCCTGGCCCTCGCCATCGGGCGCGCCGCCAAGCTGGGGGTGGCGCGGCCGTGGCCGGACGACGCGGTCGTGGTGTGCAGCTTCGGTGACGCGTCGGTGAACCACTCCACCGCGGCGGGGGCGTTCAACACCGCCTCCTACTGCGCTCATCAGGGGCTGCCGCTGCCGGTCCTGTTCGTGTGCGAGGACAACGGGATCGGCATCAGCGTGCGCACCCCGCCCGGCTGGGTGCGCGCCGCCTGCGCGGCCAGGCCGGGCATCGAGTACTTTCACGCGGACGGCAGCGATCTTGCGGAGGTCTACGACACCGCCGCGGCCGCGGCGGTGTGGGTCAGGGACCGCCGGGCGCCTGCCTTTCTGCACCTGTCGGTCGTGCGGCTCTACGGGCACGCGGGATCCGATGTGGAACACGCGTACCGCACGCCGCAGGAGATCGCCGCGGACCTCGCGCGCGACCCGCTGGCCGGCACGGCGCGGCTGCTCGTGCAGGCCGGCCTGCTCACACCCGACGAGGTACTCGTGCGGTACGAGGCCGTGCGCGCGCAGGTCCTCGCGGCGGCGCGCGAGGTGATGGGAGCACGCCGGCTCGCCTCCGCGGTGGAGGTGATGGCGCCGCTCGCGCCGCGGCGGCCCGACGTGGTCGCGGCGCGCGCCGGTGTCGCGGCGGCGGACATCCGCAGGGAGATATTCGGCGGGCGGGTGCCGGAGAAGCAGGGACCGCTGACGCTGGCCCAGTCGATCAACCGGGCGCTCGCCGACGGCCTCGCCGCCTGGCCCGGCATGCTGGTATTCGGCCAGGATGTAGCGCGCAAGGGCGGTGTGTACGGCGTCACCCGCGGGCTGCACGCGCGGTTCGGTGCCGGGCGCGTCTTCGACACCCTGCTCGACGAGCAGGCCATCATCGGGCTCGCGCTCGGCGCGGGCCTTTCCGGCCTGCTGCCGGTACCTGAGATCCAGTATCTGGCCTACCTGCACAGCGCGCTTGACCAGCTCAGGGGCGAGGCCGCCACGCTGTCGTTCTTCTCCCAGGGGCAGTACCGCAACCCGATGGTGCTGCGGATCGCCGCCTACGCCTATCAGCAGGGGTTCGGCGGGCATTTCCACAACGACAACGCGGTCGGGGCGCTGCGCGAGATCCCCGGTCTTGTCATCGCCTCGCCCGCCCGGCCCGACGACGCGGCCGCCATCTTGCGTACCTGCCTGGCCGCGGCGGAAGCCGACGGCAGCGTCTGCGTATACCTCGAACCCATCGCGCTCTACCACACGCGGGACCTGCACGCCGACGGCGACGGCGGCTGGCTCGCCTCCTACCCCAAACCGGACTGGCACGTTCCGCTCGGCAGCGCGCGCACCTACGGCGCGGGCACCGACCTGACCATCGTGACGTTCGGGAACGGGCTGCGGATGAGCCTGCGCGCCGCCGCGCGGCTGCGGGCGGACGGGATCGGCTGCCGGGTGGTGGACCTGCGCTGGATCGCCCCGCTGCCGGTGGCGGACGTGCTCAGGGAGGCGGCAGCCACCGGACGGGTGCTCGTCGCGGACGAGACCCGGCATACCGGCGGCGTGTCGGAAGGGGTCATCACCGCGCTCGCCGACGCCGGGTTCGCTGGCCGGATCGCCCGGGTGGCCAGCGAGGACAGCTTCGTACCGCTCGGCGATGCGGCCGCCACCGTGCTGCTGTCGCAGCCGCTCATCGAGATGGCCGCGCGCGAGCTCGTCAAGTAGGAGGCCGGCGCTTACCGCGGCTTCCGCACCGCGGCGATCGTGATCATTGTCGCCCTCGTCATCGCGCTTGCGACGATCCCGGGCCGGGCGAGGTGGAGAAGCAGCAGCCGCAACGCGCGCCGCTGCTCACGTTGAGCACCGCGAGGCCCGTGTCCACGGCGGCGCCGCGGGTGATGATGCCGCCGTAACCGCCCTCGCCCGTGTAGACACCCCAGGCGACGATGTAGGGAGCGGGGTCGCCGCCGGCCACGGGGAACAGTTCGGTCTCCGGCCGGATCCTGCGCTGGATCACCTGCGGGCCGCCCGACGCCGCGGCGAGCTGCTCACGC
This sequence comes from Streptosporangiaceae bacterium, assembly GCA_035260365.1. Lineage (GTDB taxonomy): Bacteria > Actinomycetota > Actinomycetes > Streptosporangiales > Streptosporangiaceae > DATFVJ01. Next base: position 4,186 of record DATFVJ010000002.1, on the reverse strand, counting down.
CACAGCCGCGGGCTCGTACCGGCCTGCCATCCGGGCAGGACGCCCTCGCCGCCGTACCGCATGGTGGGCTTGAGCACGAGGTCGCCGCGGTGCCCGGCCGCGTAGTCCAGCAGATCGGCGCGGCTGCCGTCGGGCAGGGTGACCGGCCCGGGCCGCACCATCCGGGTCCAGGGCAGTATCCGGTCGAAGCAGGCAAGCTCGGCCGCGCTGAACAGGTCCCTGTTGCGCTCGTCCGAGATCATGGCCAGCGCGCCCTTGCTGCCGAAAAGCTCGCTGTCGAGCGGCGTGAACATCGCCACCTCGCCGCGCGCGACGGCGTCGAGGATCGGGTCCATCAGGGCAGGCGCGCCGGGTTCGAGCAGGTACTCGAGCAGGAACATGCGCGCGATGACGTCGACGGCGCGGCCGTCCAGCCAGACCCTGCCGCCGCGCACGCCGAGTTCCCCGACATGGCATGCGTGGGCGTCGAGCCCGAACTCACGCCAGCGCACCGCGAGCTTGCCCATGTAAGGACCCAGCCGCTTCGCGTAGCTGCTCGGCCAGTCCGTGACCGCGACCACGGGAAACGAGCCGGGGCCGAAGCCGGTCGCGGCGCGCATGTTCGCGACCTGCTCGCGCATCGTGTCGGTGTAGCCGAGCCCCAGGGTCTTGGTGAAGCCGGCGAGCACCGGATCGGCGAGCATCCCGCGGCACAGGTCGGCGTTCTCCATGCCGCCGAGCGCGCTGCCCATGTTGAACTCCATCACGCGGAAACCGGACGCGTCCGCGTACAGGTCCGCGCGCGCCTGCCGGCTTACCTGGCTGCTCACGCCGCGCGCGATGGCCGGTACCTGGTAGCCCTCGGCCCCGGCGGCGCGCGCGAACGCCGCGATGTCACCGCCGTACAGCCGGCCGGGCAAGCTGACGAGCGCGGCGCGCAGCGTCTCCACGTCGGCGTGCAGCCGGTCACGCTCCGCGTGGCCGATGAAGACCGGCCGGGACAGGTACCGCATGCCGGGGTAGAAGGAGTTGAGCAGCACCGACTCCGATGCGGCCAGGGCGTCGGCGAACTCGCCCGGCCGCGCGTCAAGCCGCCGCACCTCGTCGAGGTAGCGCGCGGTGATGGCGGCCCGGTCCACGACCGCGTCAGCCCTGTCCACCTTGTTCGATGCGGTTCCGCAGGACCGAGCGGAGCACCTTGCCAGGTGCGTTCCTCGGCAGCTCGGCGACCACCTCGATCCGGTCGGGCCAGTCCCGGTGACCCACCTGCTGATCGTCGAGGAACTTCGTCAGCTCGTCGAGGGTAGGCGGTGCGGGCGGCTCGGCGACGACCACGGCGCAGGCGAGATCGGTGCCAGGCGCCGCCGGGTCCTCGTAGCCGATGAGGACGACCTCCTTGATCGCCGGATGCTCGGCGAGGATCGACTCGACCTCCAGGGTCGGCACCATCAGGCCGTTGGAACGGACGATCAGGTCGGCGCGCCTGCCCGTGATCCGGATGCCGCCGCGCCCGTCGTCGCGCGCGGTGTCGCCGGTGTCGAACCAGCCGTCGGCATCGAGGCACGCGGCGTAGGCGTCGCGCTGGCCGACGTAGCCGAGGCACTGCGACGCGCCGCGGGTCAGCAGCCGCCCGATCTGCTCGCCCGGCGGCGCGTCGATGCGGACCTGCGCCCACTCGACCGGTGAACCGTCGCTGTGCGCCGCCCAGTCCGGCGGGTCGGTGCGCCGGGTAATGGTGATCGCGCCGCACTCGCTCATGCCGAAGTTCGAGTCGAGCCGCAGCCCGAGAACGTCACGCGCCTCCGCCACGAGCCGCGGCGGGATCGGCGCGGAGCTCGAATTGAGGTACCGCAGCGTGGGGATGTCGCGCGGCCGCTCGCGCTGGGCGGCGAGCACGCCCATCATGTACATCGGCGCGGCGAACACGAGCGTCACCCCGTGCGCGGCCACCAGATCGAGCAGGAGCCCCATGTCGACGGTGTCCTGCATCACGCAGGTCGCCCCGAGCGCCACCGACAGGTAGACCGCGTACGCCGCGCCGGCCAGGTGGGTCAGGTAGTGCGGGATGGAGATGACGTCGTCCGGGCCGAGCTCGTAGATGTCGGAGAACGCCCGGCCGGCCACGTACATCGTGTTGGGCGTGTGTATGACGCCCTTGGGCTGGCCGGTCGTGCCCGAGGTGAACACCACGTGCGACACCTCGTCCGGGCCGGCCGGGGTCAGGCCCGCGACCGGGTGCCGGTCCTCCCACGGCGTGTCGGCGAAGAAGCTGGTGAAGTCGATCGCGCCGGTCGCGGCGGCGTCACCGACCACGACGCGGTGGCTGAGCGTGTCCGGCGCCACGTCGAGCAGCCGTTGCGCGTAGCCGATCCCCGCGTAGGTATGCGGCACGACGCACACCTTCGCCGATGTCACCCGCAGCACGTAGGCAAGCTCGCGGCCGCCGAAGGGCGGAATGACCGTCGCGATCACCGCGCGTATCCTCGCGCAGGCCAGGTACAGCGGGGCCAGCATCCACCAGTTCGGCAGGTGGGCCACGACGACGTCGCCTGGGCCCACGCCAAGCTCGATCAGCGCGCCGGCGAACCGGTCGACCGTCGCGGCAAGCTCACGATGGGACAGCGTGCGCGCGGGTACGCCGTTCTCGTACGCGATGACGGCGGCGGCCTCCGGCCGCTCGTGCTCGGCCCGCCGCAGATCGTCGAGGAAGGTCTCCTCGCGCCACCAGCCGCGTTCGTAGTACTCCTCGCGGCGAGCCGGATCGACCGGTATCAGGCTTTCCCTCACGGCAATTACCCCTCCTGCGGCTCGACAGGATGATATGGGCACGCGGGCCGGCGCGGAACCCGCCGCGCACCTGGTGACCCCCGATTAGGGGTCGTGCGCCGGGCCGACATCGGACCTAGCATCGTGCACGTCGGCAGAAGTCGAGGTGAGGACCTTCTAACGGGGGTCCGGTCACGAGCGGTCACGACCGGATCCGCCAAAGCTGAAGGGGGGGAGGCACCCCATCAGCGACCAAGCCGATCGCGCCGAGGGCGGGGACCTTTCCGGGGGATGGTGCCCACCCTCGGCGCGCAAACCGGCCCGCCGACGCCGGGGCTGGGGACCTCGGCGCGGTGGGGCCTTCCGTGGATCCGTTGACGGGTGGTCAGGAGTTCGGCTCATTCAGGGGGTGGGCCCTGTCTCCGGCTGCTGCGGGGGTCGCCCCTGTGCAGCGGCGCCGTCTCCGCGGGTTCCGGGGGGTAGCCCCCCTGGATAAGCATCCTCGACGGAGGGAGGGGGGAGGTGCCCGTCCTCGACGGCACGGTGGTACAGCTCGAGCTTCGTCGCCGCGGCGCGCCCGGCGCGGGCGTATTTCTCCCGCACGCGGCCCAGGTACTGCTTGACCGTTTCCTCACCGATCGACATGCGGCGGGCGACGGACTTGAGCGGCATACCCGTGGCGTACAGACGAAGCGCGTGCGTCTCCTGCGGGCTCAGGGTGGGCCGGTCCGGCGCGTCGTCGCTGGCCAGGAGGTAGGCCAGGCGCGGCGAGACCCACGCTTCCCCGGCCGCGACCGCCCGGATCGCGCCCCGCACCGCACCGGCGTCCTCGCTCTTGAGTACGTATCCGAGGGCGCCCGCGCGCATCGCGGCCCGGACGGACAGCGGCTTGTCGGAGGCGGCGAGGATCAGGACCGCGGCGCCGGCCGCGACGACCGCGCCGACGTTGCGCTCGGCCGTCGTGCCGTCGCCCAGGTCGAGATCGAGCAGGACGACGTCGGCGTGCCGGCCGGGGCCCACGAGCAGGCGGTCGACCGTCGGCGCGGTGGCGATGACGCGGATACCGCTCTGCTCTGCCTCGAGCCAGCTGATGCCGCCGAGCACGATGGGATGGTCGTCCACGGCCGCGACCCTGATCGCGGGGGCAGGCTCGCGGGGGCTGCTCACGCGGGCACCACCTTCGGCCACCGGACCTCGAGGCAGCCCGCACCGGCGTCGTCGACGTCGACCGTCGCCTGCCATCGCGACCCCGGCGCCGCCGCGGCGGTCAGGTCGGCCGCGCCCGCGGGCGATTGCGGCTGCCCGCGGAACACGAGGTACATCTCGACCTCGTCGACCGTCGCGAGCACCGTGAGCAGCACCTGTTGTGGCGGGAGCACGCCGAGTACCTGCTCGAGCGCCGCGGTCGTCGCGTGGATGACCTGTGGCCCGGCGACCCCGG
>DATFVJ010000001.1:0-3313 GCA_035260365.1 Streptosporangiaceae bacterium | reverse complement strand
CGCGGGACCGGAACGGCACCGGCCGGCTGCGGCAGCGCCAGCCGCAGACAGCGCCAGCCGCAGACAGCGCCAGCCGCAGGCAGCGCCAGCCGGGCGGCACGGCCTGGCGACATTGCCTGGCGCGGGCCGTTGCGGCAGATGCGTCCCGTCCAAGACAAATGCTGGGCCGGTATGCGCACCGACCCAGCAGGCCCAGCAACCCCCCCATTCACCTGTCGACAAAAGAAGGAGCCGTGGTTATCACCTATAAAACCCGAGATGTCCCGGTCAGGCAACTGATCGGGGCCAGCCAATCCAGCCAACTCCCCCCCACCGCACCGGCGCAGCTGGCCGACAGCGGCCAGCACGTCGCGGCAAGACCGCCCGTGGCCGCGGGCGGCGCGATTCCATCGGCACGGGAGGTGGGGGCATGACCACATTGATAATCGTGGCCGCCATAGCGACGGGTCTTCTCGTTGGCTGGTGGCTGACGCTCACTGTCGCGGCAGCGGCGATGTCCAGGTCACAATCTCGCATGCAGCGCAAAGTGAGGTACTGGCAGGCCGAGGCAGGGCGCGCAAAGGCGCAAGCCGAGCAGCTCAGCCGGGCCGCACTCGAGCAGCTTGTCGCGCCTGAGAAGTGGTGACGGATCAAACGGTGCACGATGCCGGCCATGCCGGCGGGTGCCGGGCACAGGCGAGACCGGGCGCAGGGGACCGGCTTCGCGCCTGTGGCCGGCGCACACGAGAGCCCTCGCGAGGGGGCTCTCGTCATCCGGGTGCACAGCCTGGTCGCGGCCCGCGGGGTACGCCGCCGTGCGGCCACAGCCGCGGCGGGGCTAGATTGGCGCGGTGGACAGTGAGCTTTACCCCACCGACCGGCCGGGCAGGGTAGCGGAGGCCACGCGCGGGGCGGGGCTGTCCGCGCTGCTGCTCACCCCCGGGCCGGAGCTGCGGTATGTGACCGGGTACGACGCGCACCAGCTCGAACGCCTGACCTGCCTCGTGGTACCCGCCGACGGTACGTCCTTCCTGGTCGTGCCACGCCTTGAGCTACCCGCCGCACAGGCGGCCGGGGTGGCGCGGCTCGGTGTGGAACTCGTGGCGTGGCACGAGACCGACGACCCGTACGAGCTGGTCGCGGCCAGGCTGCGCGCCGCCGCGGGCGACGTGGGGCGGGTCGGGCTGGCCGACCGCATGTGGGCGATGATGGTGCTGCGGCTGCGGGCCGTGCTGCCTGGTATGGAGCAGACGCTGGCCGGCCCGGTGCTGCGGGGGTTGCGGATGCGCAAGAGCCTCGCCGAGGTGGCGGCGCTCGCCGAGGCGGCGGCGGCGATCGACCGGGTACACGACCGCGTGCCCGGCCTGCTGCGAGCCGGCCGCAGTGAGCGTGAGGTCGGTGCGGACATCGCCGCCGCGATCCTCGCGGAAGGCCACACCCGGGTCGACTTCACGATCGTGGCCTCTGGGCCCAACGCCGCGAGCCCGCACCATGAGCTGTCCGGCCGGGTGCTCACGCGCGGCGACGTCGTCGTGGTGGACATCGGCGGCACGATGCCGAGCGGCTACTGTTCCGACAGCACGCGGACCTACGCGATCGGCGAGCCGCCTGCCGAGTTCACCGCCTACTACGAGGTGCTGCGGGACGCGCAGGAGGCCGCTTGTACCGCGGTGCGGCCCGGCGTCAGCGCGGAGTCCGTCGACGCTACCGCGCGTGATCTGATCACCCAGGCGGGCTATGGCGAGTTCTTCATCCACCGGACCGGGCACGGCATCGGCCTTGAGTCGCACGAGGACCCTTACATCGTGGCCGGCAACGCCGAGCCGCTCGCACCGGGGATGGCATTCTCTGTCGAACCCGGGATCTATCCGGGCGAGCACGGGGCGCGTATCGAAGACATCGTGGTCTGCACCGAGCAGGGCGCGCTGCGGCTGAACAACAGCAGCCGTGACCTCGTGATCGTGTGACGCGATTTTCTCGATTCTCCCTCGATGGCGAGGTACGCGATGGAAACAACGGACCGGCGGGACGAGATAGCGGCGCTGCTCGAACTCACCGACGAGCTTGTCGAACGCGAGGTACGGCCGGCCGGCGAGGCCGCGGAGGAGTCCGGCCGCTTCCCGCGCGAGCTGTTTACGCTGGCGGGCCGGGCCGGGCTGCTCGGCCTGCCCTATCCGGTCGAGTACGGTGGCGGCGGGCTGCCCTACGAGGCCTACCTGCAGGTCGTGGAGAAGCTCGCCGCGGGCTCGCTCGCCATCGGCCTCGGCGTCAGCGTGCATACCCTCGCCTGCTTCCCCATCGCGAAGTACGGCAGCGCCGGCCAGCGCGCGCAGTGGCTGCCCGCGATGCTCGGCGGTGAGATGCTCGGCGCCTACTGCCTGTCCGAGCCGCACTGTGGGTCCGACGCGGCGGCCCTGCGCACCAGGGCGGTGCGTGACAGCGGCGGTGGCTACACGGTGGACGGCGTAAAGGCGTGGATCACGCACGGCGGCGCCGCCGACTTCTACGCGGTGTTCGCGCGGACGAGCGGCGACGGCACCGGCCGTGATCGCGCCCAGGGCATCAGTTGCCTGCATGTGCCGGGCGAGACGGAGGGAATGTCCGCGGCGCCGCCGGAGCGGAAAATGGGCATGCGTGCCTCCGTCACCAGCCAGATGATCTTCGAGGGGGCCCACGTGCCCGCCGGTCATCTCATCGGTGCGGAGGGCACCGGGTTCAAGATCGCGCTCGCGGCGCTTGACGCTGGCCGGCTCGGCATCGCCGCGTGCTCGGCCGGAGTCGCCCAGGCGGCGCTGGATACCGCCGTCGGCTTCGCCAGGCAACGGCGGCAGTTCGGCCGGCCCATCATCGAGTTCGACGGCGTCGCGTTCATGCTCGCCGACATGGCCACCGCGGTGGCCGCCGCGCGGGCGCTCTACCGTGCGGGGGCACGGCGGATGGACGAGGGGCTGCCGTTCGGCGCGCAGGCGGCGATGGCCAAGCTGTTCGGATCCGACGCCGCGATGCGCGTCGCCACCGATGCGGTACAGGTACTCGGCGGCTATGGATACGTGGCCGACTTCCCCGCGGAACGGTACCTGCGCGAGGCCAAGGTGCTGCAGATCGTCGAGGGCACGAACCAGATCCAGCGGCTCGTCATCGGCCGGGCGCTCGCCCGCGGTGAAGGATAGGCCAAGGCTAGACCAGGGCTAGGCCCAATGCCGGGGAGTTAAGGTCCGCGAGCGGTTGTCAAGCGCTGTTGTCGGCGTGTCGCTGGCGGCGGGTACTCGCGGCGGACCGAGGTGGTGATCTTGGAGATTCGCAGGGACGTGCGGGGTTTGCCGGGCGGGTGCTT